>QBLP01000240.1 GCA_003070825.1 Halanaerobium sp.
CTATTAATAACTAAAAATATTTTTTCCACTATTATACTTTTATAAAAGATCACTTATAGAAAGCTTGTAAACAGCTTCCTCCAGCAAAGTTCTAACCACTAAGTTGATAACTTCCTGTTTGCCGCGTCCAGATTCAAATTCCACTATATTATTTCCCATAAAGGAAAACACCTGAAAGCTGATTCTTTCTCCAATGATCTCTTTTTTCAGGCTTTTTGCCCAGACAACTTCTCCACTAGTAGTATCTGTAACTCTAAGGTCAACTGCACAGCTGGCTACAGCATATTCCTGCTGCCCACCTTTTCCTGCAATCACAAGTCCCAAACCTCCTGTTTTTTTATCAATCTGATACTCAGTAATTGCGCCATCTATAACATAATGAGCACCTGTTAATTCTCCAGTTGCTGGCCCATCATTTCCAGTTGTTCTATCTTGCTCTACCAGAGACTGTTCTGTCATGAAATTAGACAAATTTACTCGGTCAAGGACTTTAAACTGCCTTGATCTGATTAAAGCAGTGATAAGCATTTCAGTAGCTCCCTGAGAAACAACCATCGACCCAATTTCACTGTACTGGCCGGTCTTATCCTTAATATCATAAATAGCTACCTGATATTTATCTTCGCGCTCTGGTAAAGCTGCCAGCAGTTGAGTCGCCGTAGTCACATTTTCTTGAGAAGTTATAATTTGATCAGCTGATATTCTAACTTCTTCGATAACCTGAGTTGGGTCAACTGCCAGTTCTTCTGCTCTATTTTTTTCTGGCATTAAACCTGTCGAGCCACCGGCAAATAAAGAAACAATTAAAAGTAGAGCAATCATTTCTTCCATACTTCTCCCCCCTACCTCAAAAATTTATTTATTCAAAGTCTTCACTTGAAGGCCATTCTGTTGTATCATACTCAATTACTGTTATTTCTCCGGTAATAATATTGGTCAATACAATTGTAACTATTCCTGTAAGAGGATCTTCTGTTACATCGATCTCTACATCCCCTACCTCATAATTTAAACCATCACCAATATTATCTTCCAGCATCTTATTTACAATATCCTGTTGAATCATGTTCATAATTCTGCCATTAATACCTGATATAAATTGAGCAATTGGATCATTCGCCAGACTCATATCATTCTGAGCACTGGCAATATTTTGTGCAACCTGCCTGGCATCGGGATCATTAAAAATATTAAATTTCCAGCTGGTTACACTTGCTGCCAGAGCTGAATTTGAAAATATCATCAGAATGATAAAGAATAACATGATCAGTGAAATTTTTCTATTCATACTAAACTCACCTTCTTCATTTAAAAGTTTAATTTAAACCCGACTGAAGAATAAAAATCTCCATTATCAAGTTCATCTTTGTCATTTATAAATTTTGTTTCCACAAAAAAATTCTCATTTAAGTTTAAACCAACAAAGCCCTGATAATCGGCCTTACCCATAAATTCTGCTCCCACTCCAAAATATGGTGAAAATAATTTGTCATTTAATGTTGCTTTTATTGACAAAAATCCAGCAAGGTTAATATCTTCATCTTCTAGATAGATGCCTTCAATTACATAGGCAAGATTTATACCCTGATATCTATCATTTTGAAAAAAGTCACCTTCAAATTTACCACCAAGGTTTAATTCTTTTTCTCCAGAATGAAAGGTTGTAAGATATAGACTTACTCCTGCAGCAGACTTATTAGTTTGTTTAGCCGTTAAATTTTGTGAAGCCTGAATCAATTCAATTCTATCCTGCATTTCTCTATCGATTTCCTGTGCCTCTGGATTATCAATCTCCTGAGCTGCAGCAGAAACTGATATTAATAAAATCAACATTAAAATAGTCATTGAAGAGATCAAAGATTTTTTGTTTGTCATGTTCTCACCCCTTAAGACAATCTTTTTTTAAATTTATAAAAAACAGTCTGGAATTCAAATGGGTATTATCCCAGACTGTATTTTATGAATATTATTTAATAGATACTATCAACCCCAAATTAGTCAGATCTAACTAATTAGTTAGCAGTATAATATTGGAATTAAACTAATTAGTACTGATAAATTTCAGCATTGTTAGCAAAGCCCATTTGGGTAATTAAAGCTGTATCACCACAGAAGCAGTTTCCACCACTCTGCATTGTCAAAGCTTTGTTAGCTACACCAATTTGTCTAACCATACTTACATTCATTTTACCGGACTGCATTTGGGTTGCATGGTTAAATACACCGTGCTGAACTGCGAATGCTGTTAAGTCATGTCCATTTTGTTCCTGAATTACTGTGTTAGCAAATCCAAAGGATAAAGCGTGGGTCAGGTTGTCAGAACCTTTTTGGGTTACATAGTTTTTGTTACCAACGCCATCCTGCAGGATTACAGCAATATTATCTGTACATAATGGACAATCCCAGCCACAGCCACCCCAGGAATAACCATCCTGAGTAATTGCAGCATCATTAAAAGAACCTAACTGATCAATTACTGCAACATCTCCGCCAATGCCCATTCCTCCAAAAGCTGTTGCTGACATTGAAAGAGCCATTATCATTACAAAAGCTAAAAATAAAATTTTCTTCATTTTACTTACCTCCTTTAAACCTTTTCCCCTTTAAATCATTAACACCTTCACTAAGAAGCGGCAATTAGTTAACATACTTTTCCCCACCACCTCCCTTTTTAAAATATACTCACATAAAATTAAGCTTTTATATTTAATACTTATACAACTTCAATTTTTCATTATTTCCAAACTGACTTACATATAAATTACTATTTTTTCGGTACTGTTCGACCTGAATAAAATTATTATTACCATACTGAGCTAATTTAAGATTATTATTTTTATTTAATTGGACAGCTGCTGCATAATTATTATTTCCATACTGGTAGATAGAAGCGATTGAAGCACTGATAGTGATATAATCACTTCCCTGCTTTATCTGAGCAAAATTATAATTTCCAATCTGGATAATTGCTGCACTTTTAGCTAAATTATAATAATCATAGTCAAAAGCATTACCATAACTAAAATTCTGCAGATCTATCTGTCCCAGCTCAGTTCCAGTATTTAAATTTTCAAGTTGATAGTCATTTTTTAACGAAAAAACATTAAATTCCTGAGCGCTTAAAGGTCTGTCTCTTATACACATCT
>QBLP01000241.1 GCA_003070825.1 Halanaerobium sp.
AAATAAGGGAGTTAATCAAAAAATTATTAACTCTGCCTTAAATCAGTATTTAAGCAGTCAGGATGAGCTTGAAATGGCTGAATATCTCAAAGAAAAATGGCTGCGCAGAAGGACTGAAGAGGATAGTTCCAGTTATAAACTAAAAAATTATCTGGCCAATAAAGGTTTTAGCTATGATTTAATATATCAGGTTACCGATAAATAAAATAGATAGAGAACTTGAAAGTCTGCCCCTGGCAGGCTTTTTCCTTATAGTGGCAAATTATAGTCTTTTCTTGACATAAGGAGCGAAAAAAGTTAAAATATTATTAGAAAATGTAAATATAAAAATTAAAAAACTGAATATAGACAGGGGGTGAATATTATTACTGGAGGTGTATTTTATTTTATAATAGCCCTACCTCTCGGAATTGTAATTGGGTATTTAATTAGAAAATATATTGCGAAAGCACGTATGCAGTCTGCAGAAGAAGAAGCAGAGAAGATTATCCAAGATGCAGAAAGAGATGCCAAGGCACAGAAAAAGGAAACTATCCTTGAAGCTAAAGAAGAAGCTCATCAAATTCGCGAAGAAGCAAATAAAGAAAGTCAAAAAAGAAGAGATGAGCTGCAGAAGTTAGAAAATAGACTGATGCATAAGGAAGAAAATCTTGATCGCAAAGCTGAAAACCTCGAACGAAAAGAGCAGAGCATTAAAGATCGAGATAAAAACTTAAGCAAAGCTGAAGAGGAAATTGAAGAAATCAAAAAAGAACAGAAAGAAAAATTAGAGATGATTTCTAGTTTCTCAGAAAATGAAGCTAAAGAATATCTTTTAAATAAGGTAGAATCTGAGTTAGATCATGAGTATGCAAAAATGATCAAAGAAAAGGAAGCTCAGGCTAAAGAAGAATCTGAGAAAAAAGCAAGAGAAATTATTTCACTTGCAATCCAGAGATCAGCGGCTGATCATGTAACAGAGTCAACTGTTTCTGTTGTTAATCTTCCAAATGATGATATGAAGGGTCGAATTATCGGACGTGAAGGAAGAAACATCAGAACTTTAGAGAGTCTCACCGGTATTGATTTAATTATCGATGATACTCCGGAAGCGGTTGTTATATCTGGTTTTGATCCAATCAGACGCGAAATTGCAAGAATTGCTTTAGAAAAATTAATTGTTGACGGTCGAATTCATCCAGCTAGAATTGAAGAAATGGTTGAAAAGGCTGAGAAGGAGTTAGATCAGCACATTAAAGAAATTGGAGAACAGGCAACATTTGATACAGGAGTTCACGGCTTAAATCCTGAACTGGTCAAGCTCTTAGGTAGACTCAAATTCAGAACAAGTTATGGACAGAATGTATTACAGCACTCTATGGAAGTATCCTATTTAGCAAGTATTATGGCTGCTGAACTGGGTGCAGATGTAACCCTTGCAAGACGTGGGGGCCTGCTTCATGATATTGGTAAGGCAATTGACCACGATATGGAAGGAACTCATGTTAATATTGGTGTTGATACTGCAAGAAAATATGGTGAAAGCGAAAAGGTAATTCATACAATTGAAGCTCATCATAATGATGTTGAATTCAAATCAGTAGAGGCAGTATTAGTTGCAGCAGCTGATGCAATTTCAGCAGCAAGACCAGGAGCTAGAAAAGAAACATTAGAGTCTTATATCAAGAGACTTGAAGATTTAGAAGGAATTGGTGAGTCCTTTGACGGTGTAGAAAAAGCTTATGCCATTCAGGCAGGAAGAGAAATCAGAGTCATTGTTCAGCCTGATAAAATTAATGATGTTGAAAGCACTAAAATGGTTAGAGATATTACTAAGAAAATCGAAAAAAATCTCGACTACCCTGGACAGATCAAAGTTGTTATTATTCGTGAGACCAGAGTAGTAGATTATGCTAAATAAAAATAATTAATTCTGAAATTAATGGGCTCCTCTCTGAGGAGCCTTTAATAAATTTATTATACAAAATAGGAGAGCTTTTATGAATATTTTATTTGTTGGAGATATAGTTGGTAGAGCTGGCAGACGGGCTGTTAGAGTTTTTTTGAACGACTTAATTAAGGAATATAAAGTTGATTTTGTGATAGCAAATGGCGAAAATGCAGCCGGTGGTTTTGGAATAACCAAAAAAGTTGCGGAAGAACTCTACGATTATGGTATTAATTTTTTTACTATGGGTAATCACACCTGGGATAATAAGGATATTTTTAAATTTATTGATCAGGATCCTAATTTGATTCGCCCCCTTAATTTTCCCGAGAATAATCCAGGCAGGGGCTGGCAGACTTTAGAAATTAATTCTAAAAAAGTGACTGTTGTTAATTTAATTGGTCAGGTCTATATGCAGGGAAATGATTCTCCCTACCACAAATTTATGGAGCTGTACCCCAAAATAAAAGATTCAGATCTAATTTTAGTTGATTTTCACGCAGAAGCAACTGGAGAAAAAATGGCCTTTGCGAGAGCTGTAGATGGAATGGTTACAGCTGTCATTGGAACTCATACTCATGTGCAGACAAATGATGCACAGGTTTTTCCTGAAGGCACTGCTTATATAACAGACGCTGGTTTAACCGGTGCTGTTGATTCTATCCTGGGTATGAAGCCTGATAAAATGGTGGAAAAGATGAAAAACTCATTACCTGTCAGATATGAAGTGGGCACAGGTGAAGTTAAAATTGAAGCCTGTCTATTAATAACAGATCCAGAAACCAACGCTGTCAAACAAATCATGGAAATTAAGAAAAATAATTTATAATTTTTTGACAAAAAAGCAGGAATTTATTTCATATATGGCTAATATATTATATAGAGGGAAATAATATATTATTTATTCAAGGGGGTAATAGACAAAGATGGAAGTATTAAAAGTATCATCAAGTTCTAGTCCAAACAAAGTTGCCGGGGCTCTAGCTGGAGTTCTCAGAGAAAATGGAAATGCAGAACTTCAGGCAATTGGGGCAGGAGCTCTAAATCAAGGAGTAAAGGCAGTAGCAATTGCAAGAGGATTTGTAGCTCCCAGTGGAATTGATTTGATCTGTATTCCTGCTTTCACTGATATCGAAATCGATGGGGAGGAAAGAACTGCAATTAAATTAATTGTAGAACCTAGATAGAAATTTTATCTGTCTGCCAAAATGGCAG
>QBLP01000242.1 GCA_003070825.1 Halanaerobium sp.
ACTAATATTATCAAACATCATTCTTTATAAATCGACATCTTTTAAATTTAGTTTTTCTACTCACTTACTCAAAAGTTTTTAATATCTAAAAACTCCCCTTTAATTAAATCATTATTAAAGGGGAGTCCAAAATTCTTAACAGTTATTCAATTAAATATTTTTTCTTACTTAACAACCATCACTGAAGTCTTAGCATGTCTAACTATCTTGTCACTAATACTGCCAAGCAGGAAGCGCTCTACCTTGCCGTGCCCTTTATCAGCAACTATAATCAGCTCAAAATCATTTTTTTCTGCATAATCACAAACTTCATCTGCAGGATCACCATGGAGCAGTACTTTTTCAGGTTTAATACCCCTATCTTCAAAGAACTCAGCATCTTCGTCAAGTATCTTCTGCCTCTTTTCTTTTATAGTATCTTCCTGTTGAGACATAATCTCTTCCATTGTTTCTGCAGATAGATAAGAGGCCACTTCGTTAAACTGGTTAACTGGAATCTGAGCAGATTCCGCGTAAACATGAATCAAGGTTACTTCGGCCTTTAAATCTTCAGCAAGCTCTGCAGCTTTCCTTGCAGCCTTTTGAGCACTTTTAGAACCATCAACAGCTACCAGAATTTTTCTCATAATATCGACCTCCTGTAATTATATAATTCTCTATCTACTAAAAAAGTCCTTGTTAGCTGAAAAAATTATATTAAATGTAATTTAGTTAACTAATTCTGCTTCTCTTGCTGCCTTTTTATTATACTCATGAACTATCGAATATAAATATTCCTTTTCTGCAAAATTGATCGGCTGGCTGTAAACTTCAACCTCTTTAATCTCGCCTGAGGCTAATTGGTGTTTAAATAAAAATCTGTTTTTATTATTTGCTTTAGCATTTTCCATTTCTGCCTTTATTTCAGCCGGACTTAAACAGTTGATCTCTGATATCTTTTTTGACTTCAATTCAGTTCTGCTCCAACCGTAAAAGTTTTCTGCTGCTGGATTGGCATCAACTACCTGACCTGTTTCGGGGTCAATAATTAGAATAATAATATCTTCATTTTCAAATAAGGCCCTGTATTTCTGCTGTGAATTAAAGTATTTTCTTTCTAAATCTCTAAATTCGCTTATATCCTGATAAATTATATAATACCCTGTTTTTCCTCGGGCCAGTGAAATGGGAAAACCCTGAATGGAAACTTCTACTTTTTCGCCACTACTGTCTTCCCTAAATGACCTGGCATTAACCCTTTCCCCGCTTTTAACAAGCTCCATAAACTTTTCTGTTTCATCACTTTTTTCTCCCGGAACCACAACATCTTTAATATGTCTGTCTAAAACCTCATACCTTTGATAATCAAACATATCTAAAAAATATTGATTACTTTTTATAATTCTAAATTCACTGTCTAAGACTACAATCCCTTCTGCACTTTCTTCAAAAAGATATTCAAAATAATCTTCGTTAAAACTGAGAGAAGTTTTGCTGCTTCGGGAATCTATTGCAGAATTTTTGATAGAAAAGTTCTTTTTTGATACAAGCTCTAAAAATTCATCAGCAACCTCAGGTGAAAACTGGCTGCCTCTGTTATTTTCAATCTCTGCCAGTGCCTCTTCTTTTGTTAAGGGCTTTCTATAAGATCTTTCTGATCTCATTGCATCCCAGGCATCAGCAACAGCAATAATTTGAGAGACCAGTGGTATCCTGTCCCCTTTTATCCCTTCCGGATAACCCCTGCCATCCCAGCGCTCATGATGGTATAAAATATATTTTGAAATATGCTTTAAAACAGCAGAATCTGCAAGCGCCTGGCTCCCCCAGACCGGATGTTTTTTAATCAGCTGATATTCCTCTTCGCTAAGTCTTCCCTTTTTATTTAAAACACTGACCGGAACTAAAAGTTTACCGATATCATGGACCATTCCTGCCCAGTAAGTATCAACAACCATTTTGCGGGAAAGGCCTAATTTTTCAGCAACACCTGCTGCCAGGTTAGCTACATTTTCCGAATGACCTTTTGTATAACTATCATAAATTTCTAAAATCTGAATTATAGATGAAATTAGCTCTTTGGTAAATTCTCCCTGCAGTTTATCAAATCGCTTAAAAGCAACAAAGGAAGAAGCTAAAGTTGCAAAAGACTGAAGAACCTTTTTGGTAGTGTCCCGAAATTTAGCACTGCTTTCAGCAGCTATATCCAGAGAAATTCTGCCGACAACACTTTCGTTAACCGTGATATTTATAAACAGAGAATCTTTAATTTCCTTTAAAGCTTTTTCAAATTCCTCTTGATGTTTTCGCGGGATTTTATCTAAATTTATTGAATACTGCTCAGAAGTAAAAATACCTTTTTCATCATAATGAAATAAGCTTTTCTGATCGATTTTTAGCTCCTTTAAAATTTCAATGTCATGACCAACAGCATCAACAAATCTGCAGACTCCATCTTCTATCAGATATACCTTACCATAATCGGCTTCCGGCACAATTTGAACTGCCTGTTTTAATAAATGTGACAGGAATTCAACCTGATCTAAGTTGTTCTGCTTATCCAGATCTGAAACCAGATTAATCATAGAAATAAACTTTTCATTTAATTCATTCAACTCATCTAAAGACTGATCCAGTTCCTCATTCATTGCCAGCAGCTCTTCATTATAAGCGGTTAGCTCTTCATTTAAAGAATTAACCTCACTTTTTTGTTCTTTTAAATTATCAGCATAGCGTTTAATCAGTAAATAAAGCAAAACTGAAGTTGCCAGAACATAAAAAGCACCTTTAAAAGACTGAAGGATATTAAACTGCTCCAAATCACCTGTTAAAACAAGTAAAAGTCGGTCTGAAAAGTATATCCAGGCAAAACCGATAATTACATAAATTATTATAATCTTATTTTCTTCTTTAAAAAATTTTCCCATTATTATACCCCCAGCAATTTAGAACAATTAAAATGAAATAAACTCATTACTTTTTTATAGTTCTAGACTTATAGATAATATCCTCTTTTAAATTAGATCAATAAAGAAATCTCTCTTTAGAAAATTAAAGCAAACTTTTCTTTTGATATTTTGAAGGAGAAAGCCCAACTTCTTTGCTGAACCTGTCTCTTATACACATCTGACGCTGCCGACGATCTTACGCGTGTAGATCTCGG
>QBLP01000028.1 GCA_003070825.1 Halanaerobium sp.
AGATGTGTATAAGAGACAGGTTTATTAAGTCAAATATAATAATGACTCAACTATTCTCCATCTCCCTCAGCCTCATCCAGTAAATAATGCAGCAGATTGGACCTTTCAATAAAGCCCCTGAGATAACCCTTGTCATTAATTACAAAAAGCAGTGACTCCTTATTATTTAGCATAATATCCGCGATCTTTTTCATATCACTGTTTTCTTTGACAGCATCACGATTGCGGGCCATATATTTTTCCACTCTTTCGTCTTTAACATATTTTAGATTCTCCACCGCTTCGTTAACTTCATAAAAAAGGCGGCTGCTGTCTAAAAAGCCGAAGCTCTCAGGAATTATGTTCTTTAAAATATTGTTGCTGTAGATGGTCCCCACAAAAAGATTCTGATGATCCACCACCGGCAGTACAGACTGTTCTGATCTGTACATTAAAATTATCGCCTTGCGGATACTGTCATCAGGAGTCACTGAATTCATAGTCCGCACCATATAATCTTTTACATTACTCATTTTTTTACACCTCCAGCTTATTGATTTCGAGTCTATCCAGACAGCTGTTATAGTTTTTGCGATCATCTAAATAAATTTCTTTATTTTCTGCGATCCACAAAGCAGCTGCTCCTCCACGCCGATTCGCCTCTAAAAAGTCAAATTTATCCGTTTTGAAGGCATAATCTAAATAAGCAGAATTATAGGCGTCACTTGCCCCCAGCCAGTTAATTATACAGTAACCTTTTGGTGAAAGCTGATAAACTGAGCCATCCTTATCAAAAAGAAGGCGGTCACAGTGGAAAGGTATCATAACTCTTTTGGCACCCATTTCCTGCATTTTTTTACCTACTCTTAGATAATCTTCTTTATCATTCATTTCCATGTCCAGAATAGTTTTGTGGTGCTTAAAATATGGAGTAACAATATCTGGTTCTGATTTTAGAGCCAGTTTTAGAGCTTCCCCGCTGGCCTGCAAAAATACATGTTTACCTTTCTTTTTAGCAATTTTTATCAACCGCTGATAAATATCAAAATCTACACCCTCGGGTACTGAGCCGGACATTAAAATACAGCCGCTTTCAGAAATTGACCGCTTAAAGCGAATAATTAGTTCTTCTACTTCTTCCTTTTTCACTTTAAATGTATAGTCGTTGTACTGAGTATAGGTAGCCGGTTCCCGACCAATTATTTTAACATTATTTCTAATTTCACTCTCAGTATAAATATAATTACTGATAATGTCGTGTTTTTGAACCATTTTTTCAAAAAACAATCCCTGCTTACCGCCAACAAAGCCAATATTCTGCACATCACCATAACCCAAATTTTTAAAGTTAATAGCGCTGATCAGGCCCTTACCACCTGGATAAACTTTTAAATCTTCATGACTATAAATGAACTGATTTTTCATAACCTCATTTTTGTCAACAAAATATTCGCGGTCAATCGCCGGATTTAATGTAACTGTTGTAATCATTTTTTTCACCACCCTATTTTTTTGAAAAGCATAATTAATTTTTAAAACAGAAAGCCGCTGAAATATCAGCGGCAGGTTATATTTACTCAGATACTTTATTTATTGAAGCCCCAACTCCCCGGAGCCTCTCTTCTATATTTTCATATCCTCGTTCTACATGGTAGATATCTTTGACTTCTGTTTTACCTTCAGCAGCCAGTCCGGCCAGAATAAGCGCAGCTCCTGCCCGCAGATCTGTAGCCCTTACTTCGGCACCTGTCAGTCGGCCTGGTTTGATGAGAGCACTGTGTCCATCAATCTTAATTTCCGCTCCCATTCTCTTAAGCTCATCTACATGCATAAAACGATTTTCCCAGACTGTCTCAATAATTAAGCTTGTCTCGTCAGCCTGAGTCAGTAAAGCCATCATCTGAGACTGCATATCTGTAGGAAAACCAGGATAAGGCAGTGTCTTAACATCAACAGCCTTTAATTTATTGCCAGCTTTGACTCTGACTCCTGCTATATCTTCTTCTACAGAAATACCCATCTCATGCATCTTAGCAATTAGTGGTTTTACATGCTCTGTCAGCACATTGCGGACAAAAACATCCCCACCGGTAATAGCAGATGCTATCATATATGTACCGGCCTCAATCCTATCCGGGATGATGCGGTGTTCAACCCCGTGCATCTCATCCACACCCTCAATCTTAATAATATCTGTACCAACACCTTTAATATTAGCTCCCATAACTGTTAAAAAGTTGGCTAGATCTACAATTTCGGGTTCTCGAGCAGCATTTTCGATCACTGTTTTTCCTTCAGCCCGGCTGGCAGCAATCATAATGTTGATTGTTGCTCCTACACTTGGATAATCCAGATAAATTTCAGCACCTTTAAGCTGATCACCCTTAACATCTACCACCCCATGGTCCAAATTAACCTCTGCTCCCAGAGCCCTAAAGCCCTTAAGATGGAGGTCGATCGGACGATTGCCTATGTTGCAGCCTCCAGGCAGAGTAGTTCTTGCATGACCGGACCTGGCGAGCATTACACCAAGAATATAATAAGAAGCACGCAATTTTCGGGCCAGATCATGATCAGCCTCTGTCTTGGAAACTGTGCTTGAATCAATTTCAATTCGGTTTTGATCTCTTTTAACTTTTGCACCCATATCTTCAATAATACTGCATAAATTTGTTACATCTCTAAGTTTCGGAATATCTTCTAAAACAACCTGAGAATCAGCAAGTAATGATGCAGCTATAATCGGTAAAGCCGCATTTTTTGCTCCCCCAACTTTAATCTCTCCGTTAAGTGGATTTAAACCTTCAATAATATACTTGTCCACCTCTAAAAGCCCCTTTCTAAATAAATCACGCCTTTAAAGGCCGCGTTAAAAATCATCATTTATAATTATAATGACGGTTATTTTTTCTGGCAGCCTGTACAGCCTGTACCTGTTAATTTATCAAATATGCCGGCCTTTTTATAATTAACTTCTTCCTCCGGCGCTTTTTCCATTAATTCCTTCCAACAATCACTGCAGAGCAAAGAACCTGCATTCTTTATAATGTTATCAGATAAACCCTTTTTTTGCAACTTTTCTTCCCGGTCAGGAATCTTGCCAAACTGCTGTTTTACTGCATCTTTTCCAGCAACTGCCAGCGCTACATTTCCCCGGAATTCTGGAGAGTTTTTTCTGTTAAAACTGACTCCTGCCTCACGGGCCCATTCTATATAATCTGAGATAAGACTTTTATCAATATCGCCTCTAATAATCAGCTTATTTGCTTCCTTACTCTGCAGGGCCTCTTTGATTTCAGGATATAATGCCTTTTCCTTAATCTGACTCTCTGAGAGATAAGCAATTACTCGCTCCTCAAACTCACCTAAAAATCTATTTTTTTCTCCCTTTTTTAGCTCTGTTGGACCAAAAGCTCCTTCGCGGGCAGTCTTCTCTAATTTGCTTTCACCATTGTTATTCATAGAAATACCTCCTCTTAATATTTTATCACTTTACTCCACCGATGTACAGATATGTGCGTTTGTGTTTGTATTTGTTTGTTTGTGTGCGCCCACCGTGAACATGTCGGTTTTTGTCGCAATTTCTACTTGACACCCGACAAGAATAGTGATAAATTTAACTAAACAGTGTTTAATATTATTAACAATGTTTATTTTACTATTTTTGCAGTTAAATAAAGTGCTGAGAAAGGAGTAAATTATGAATAAAAATTTAAGAAATGCCAAGAATAAATTGATCAAAGACAGTATCATCAAAGCAGCAAGGGAAATTATCGAAAAAGATGGCCTGGCTGCACTTTCAATTCGGAAGCTGGCAAAAAAAGTGGGCTATTCTCCGGCTGCTATTTATCAGTACTTCGACAACAAATCTGAGATTGTCAAAGCTGTAATTGAAGAAGGTTATAAAGATATTATTAAGTCTATTGTGGCGGAACACTCAAATTTCAATTCTGTCGAAGAAGAAATCCGCTTTAAATTAAAAAATTATATCAACAGCGCTCTCGAAAATAAATATTACTATCAAGCTGTAATGATTAGTGAGGAGAAAAACATTCTGCAATTTACAGCAATTTTAAATTCCGATCTCCGTCAAGAGCAGTCAGCACTTCAAATTCTGATAGATTTAATTAAAAAGGGTCAAAAGCAGGATGAATTTTCAGACAAAAAAGCTGAAAATCTAGCAAAAACTATCTGGACAGCCACCTATGGCCTTATCACCAGAATGATTATCGAGAGAGTTGAGGAGCAGAAGAAACAGAATGAATTAATAGAAAGTCATTTTCAGTTGATTTTTAGTGGAATCAGAAAATAACAAGGGAGGAAATATGAATATTTTTAAATTTGAATTCTGGCCGAGTCTGATAACTGCGGCTTTACTTTTGATAATTTTGGGAACTGCTGCAGTTTTGATTGGAAAGTGGGAGTTTAACAAACAAATTGATTCAGAACTTGAAAGCTTAAGCGTAAACAATGAAGCAGCAGATATTAATAATCAGAAAATCGAAGAAGAAGATCTGGAATCTCTGCCGGATCCGGTTAATAAATGGCTTAAAAACTCTGGTGTGATTGGGAAGAATAAAATTTCGTCGGCTAATTTAAAGCAGAGCGGAAAGATGAAATTAGAGCCCGGTCAAGAGGAATGGTTTAAACCAAAAGCAGAACAGTTAATTACCCTCAATGAACCCGGCTTTCTCTGGCAGGTTGATCTGAATATGATGCCAGTTATTAAGACTAAAGGCCGGGATCTCTTTCAAAAAGGAGATGCTTCGATGCTGATTAAAGTTGCCTACCTGCTGCCTGTTGTTGATCAGCAAGCAAATGCTAAAATTAATGAATCAGCCCTGCATCGATTTTTACTGGAACTTCCCTGGTACCCGACTGCCGCCTTAAATAATTATCTCAGCTGGGAGAGGATTGATGCCACTACTGCCAGGGTTACAATGGATTATCAGGGAGTTCAGGCCTCTGCCGACTTTTATTTTGATCAGGAGGGAAATCTTTTAAGTACTGAGGCAATGAGATATAAAGAGAGTGATGAAAGTGCTGAAAGGTTGAGATGTACCGGTGAGTTAAAAAATTATAAAGAGTTTGATGGAATTAAAATTCCGACGGAAATTGATGTCAGCTGGTATCTGGATGGAGGAAAATTTACCTGGTTTAAGGTTGAAGTTGAGGAGATATCATTTAAATACTGATAAATGAACTTATTATGAATAAATTATAGAAGAAGATATGGGGACTATTTATTGGACTGGCAATACTGAGTACAAGTGGACCAACTCCGGGTTCATTTGAAGGTATTGTCTACACAAAAATATCAATAGTTGAAAAAAGGGCCCTAATTAGGACCCTTTTAATTTTATATTAAATTTTCTGGCCGAAACCACCCGACTTTTTTCGACAAAAATCGGGTGGTTCACGGTGCGTGCACATAAACGAACATTTTCGCTTATAAACGATCATAACCGTGATCATGATGTCCAGCCGCTTTAAGGCGGGCCAGCGCCCGATCATAGGCCGCTTCTGCCTTAGCAAAATCTATATTATCATGATCTTTTTCCAGCTTTTCTTCTGCTCGATCACGAGCAGATTTAGCACGATCAACATCAATTTCCTCAGGCAGCTCAGCTGTTCTGACAACCAGATTAATCTTATCCGGCTGAACTTCCATAAAACCTTCGCTAATAGCTATTTGAGTTTCCTCACCATCTTTAACAACCCTGACAACTCCAATCTGCATTGCAGTCACTAAAGGTGCATGGTTAGGTAAAATACCAATCAGACCATCAATGGCAGGTCCTTCGATCAGGTCTACCTTTTCACTGTAAACCATTTTTTGTGGTGTTACTACTTCTAGCTGAATTTTCGGTGCAGCAGCCATTGGCTACTCACCTTCTTCCAGCTGTTTAGCTTTTTCTACTGCGTCTTCGATTGTACCTACCATATAGAAAGCTTCCTCAGGCAGATCATCATAACGCCCTTCTAAAATTCCTTTAAAGCCGCGAATTGTATCATCCAGTTCTACATACTGACCTGGAGTTCCTGTAAACTGCTCAGCAACATTAAAGGGCTGAGATAAGAAACGCTCAATCCGACGGGCTCTATTTACAACAATTTTATCCTCTTCGGATAATTCATCCATACCTAAAATAGCGATGATATCCTGTAAATCCTTGTATTCCTGCAGAACCTCCTGTACCTCACGAGCAACCTGATAATGCTCTTCTCCAATAATTCTTGGATCAAGAATATTAGAAGATGAGTCAAGCGGGTCAACAGCAGGATAAATTCCTTTCTCCACAATATCTCTGGAGAGTACTGTAGTCGCATCTAAGTGAGCAAATGTGGTTGCAGGAGCAGGGTCAGTCAGGTCATCTGCAGGTACATAAACTGCCTGGACAGAGGTGATTGAACCTTTCTTTGTTGAAGTAATCCTCTCCTGTAAAGTACCAACATCATAAGCAAGTGTAGGCTGATAACCTACCGCAGATGGCATTCTACCTAAGAGAGCGGATACCTCAGAACCAGCCTGAATAAAGCGGAAGATATTATCAATAAATAATAATACATCCTGACCGGCTTCATCACGGAAATATTCGGCCATTGTCAGTCCTGTTAAAGCAACTCTCATTCTCGCTCCAGGCGGCTCGTTCATCTGACCAAAAACCATGGCAACTTTATCTAAAATATCAGCTTCCTGGAATTCCAGCCAGAGGTCATTACCCTCTCTGGTTCTCTCTCCTACACCGGAGAATACAGAATAACCACCGTGCTCTGTCGCAATATTGTTAATTAACTCCTGGATAAGTACTGTTTTACCTACACCAGCACCACCAAATAAACCAACCTTACCACCACGAGTATATGGTGCTAAAAGGTCAATAACTTTAATACCTGTTTCGAAAAGTTCTGTTGAAGATTCCTGTTCCTCAAATTTTGGAGCCGGACGGTGAATAGGCATTCTCTCATCTGTTCCTACTTCACCCCGATTATCAATTGTATCTCCTAAAACATTAAAAATTCTGCCGAGAACAGCTTCCCCAACAGGTGCACTTATTGGAGCTCCCTGTCCAACAGCTTCCATGCCTCTAATTAAACCATCAGTTGAGGACATAGCAACCGAGCGAACTCTATCGTCTCCTAACTGCTGCATAACCTCACAGGTTAGGTCAATTCCTTTTTCTTCATTCTCTATTTTAACCGCGTCATTAATCTTGGGTAGATTTCCATTCGGAAATTCTATATCAACTACCGGACCAATAACCTGAACTACTCTACCAATGTTCTGGTCACTCACGCAAATTCCTCCTTTATAAAACTTTATTTAAGTGCCTCTGCTCCACCAACAATTTCAGTAATTTCTGTAGTAATTTCAGCCTGACGGGCTCTGTTATACTTAAGCGTCAGTTTATCTATCATTTCGTTTGCATTTTCAGTGGCAGAATCCATCGCTGTCATCCGGGCACCGAACTCACTCGCCTTGGACTCCAAAAGAGCTGAATAAATAACATTAATTAAATACTGGGGTAAAATATTATCAAATACCTCAGCTGGAGAAGGTTCAAAAATGTAATCTACATAATTTTTCTCTGCTCCATCTTCTCCTGGAGTTTCAGCTTCCATTTTTTCTGCATCTGCGTCAGTTTTTTCGGCTTCCTCAGCAAATTTCTCTACCGGTAAAAGCTGCATTTTCTTTACTGACTGGCTGATTGCAGAATTAAAGTGAGTATAAATCATCGATACCTTGTTAACATCCTCTGCCTGAAAATGATGAATAATCTCATCAGCAATATTGTTGGCAAAACCATAACCCGGGTAATCGTCAAGCTGAACATATTCGGCCATAATATCTGTACCACGGCGGCGGAAATAGTCTCTTGCCTTACGGCCGAGAACCATTAGTGATACTTCTTCTTCCGCTTCTACAATTTCTTCAGCCAGATCAATTACCTTATGGTTATAGGATCCACAGAGACCTCTATCACCTGTAATAACAATAACTAAATGCCGGCCACCTTCTCTCTCTGCTAAAAGTGGATGGGCTGTTTCTTTAGTCCGAGTAAAAACTCCTCTTAAAACCTCCACTGTTTTATTGAAAAAAGGTCGGGCATCTTCTGCTCTATCCTGAGCATTTTTCAGCTTGGCGGCAGCAACCATTTTCATGGCCCTGGTAATTTTTTGAGTGTTTTTAACACTCCCTATCCGCCGCTGAATATCACGCATATTTTGCATTGTTATTTCACCTCAGCTTCCTCTGCTTCGGCATCAGATTCTTCAGAATCCATATCTACAATTTTATTCTCCTGAACCTGGAACATATCTTTAAATTCAGCAACAACCTCATCGAGTTTGTCTCTTAAATCATCAGATAATTTACCAGATTCAACAATTTCTTCTTTGATTTCTGCATAATTACTGTCGATAAAGTTTAAGTATTCTTCTTCAAAGCGTCTTAAGTTGTCAACAGGAAGATCATCTAAGTGACCCTTAGTAACAGTATAAATAATGATAACCTGTTCTGCTACCGGCATTGGTGAATACTGATTCTGTTTTAGAATTTCTACGATTCTCTCACCACGGGCCAGCTTCTGCTGAGTTGACTTATCAAGGTCAGATCCAAACTGAGAGAAAGCCTCAAGTTCACGATACTGAGATAAGTCAAGACGCAGTGTACCTGCAACATCTTTCATTGCTTTAATCTGAGCGTTACCACCAACACGAGATACAGAAATACCAACATTAACCGCAGGCCTTACACCAGAGTTAAAAAGTTCACTCTCTAAATATATCTGACCATCAGTGATTGAAATTACGTTGGTAGGAATGTAAGCAGAAACATCTCCAGCCTGAGTTTCAATAATTGGCAGAGCAGTTAAAGAACCCCCACCTAAATCATCATTTAACTTAGCTGCACGCTCTAATAAACGTGAGTGTAAGTAGAATACATCACCAGGATAAGCTTCACGCCCAGGTGGTCTTCTTAAAAGAAGTGACATGGAACGATAGGCTACCGCATGTTTGGAAAGATCATCATAAATAACTAATACATCTTTATCATCTTCGTACATAAAATGCTCACCCATAGCACAGCCGGCATAAGGTGCAATATATCTGATTGGAGCGGGCTCACTTGCTGTAGCAGAAACTACGATAGTGTAATCCATTGCTCCTTCTTCTCTCAATCTTTCTGTAAGCTGAGCTACAGTTGAGTTTTTCTGACCAATAGCTACATAAATACAGATTACATCATTGTCTTTCTGGTTGATAATTGTATCAATACCAATTGCTGTTTTACCAGTCTGACGGTCACCAATGATTAACTCACGCTGACCTCTACCAATTGGAGTCATTGCATCAATTGATTTTAAACCGGTCTGTAATGGAACCTCTACCGGCTGACGATCAACAACACCAGGTGCCTCAGATTCTACAGGACGATATGTATCACTGTCGATTGAACCTTTACCGTCAAGCGGCTGCCCAAGTGGGTTTACAACTCTACCTAAAAGTGCATCTCCAACTGGAACCTCAACCACACGGCCGGTTCTTTTGACATCGTCACCTTCTTCAATCAGTCTTTCGTCACCGAGTAAAACAACCCCGATATTATCTTCCTCTAAGTTTAAGGCCATTCCGAAGACCTCATTGGGAAATTCCAATAATTCTCCAGACATAGCATCCTTAAGTCCGTAGACATGAGCGATACCATCACCTACATCTAATACAGTACCGACACCTACGGATTCTAATTTCTGTCCGTAATTTTCTATTTCTTTTTTAATAATCGAACTAATTTCTTCAGGTCTCAGTTTCAAATTAATTCACCCCTAACTTACTTACCGGAATCATCTTTAACTTCTGCTGTAATGAATTAAGCTCATTACGCAGACTGCCGTCAATAATATAATCTTCGACTTTAAGAATTAATCCAGCAATAATGTCTTCATCAATTTTATTTTTGATCTGAATTTTATAATCTAAAAGTGAATCCAGTTTAGATTTTAATTTTTCCAGCTGTGATTCATTTAATTCTACTGCGGAAGTAACTTCTACATGGAGAATGCTCTCTGCGTCATCAACAAGGGTGTTGAATTCCTTGATAATTGATTCCAGAAAAAATTCTCTCCGCTTATCAATTAAAATAAAAAGAAAATGCAAAATATCCTGATCAAGTTCTTCAGCAAAAATTTTATCCAGAGTTCTCTTTTTATCTTCCGGCATAATCCGCTGATGAAAAAGAAGTTCATTTAGATCCTCATTTTCTTCTACCAGCTGCCAGAATTCATCCAGATTCTTTTTTAACTCCAAAAGATTATCATGATCTTTGCCCAGCTCAAAGAGTGCTCGGCTGTATTTGGAAGCTACTTCGTTTCTCATTGCAGCTCACCCAGTTTCTCTTCGTCCAGCTGATCTATAAAGTCCATAATCATCTTCTGGTGTGTCTTTTGGTCTAACTGCTCCTGGATAAGTTTGTTTGCAGCTAAAACAGTGTAATCAGCAATACTGTCTCTAAGTTCAGCTGCTGCTTCCTTTTTAGCCTGCTCAATCTCTTCTAATTTCTTGGCCTTTAAATTCTCGGCCCGTTCTTCTGCTTTATTTATAATATCTTTAGCCTTTTTGTTGGCTCTTGTTTCTGCATTATCTACAATTTCCTGTGCCTCACCCCGAGCATCTTTAAGTTTTTCCTCATATTTAGCCTTTAACTCTTCCGCTTCTTTGCGGCGGGCTTCTGCATCATCTAAATCACCATTGATCTGAGCTGCTCGCTGATCGAGCATATCCTTAATTGGTGAATAGAGAAACTTGCGCAGTAAAAATAAAAGCACAAAAAAGTTAACTAACTGCCATAACATTGTAGTATTAATATTAACCAAGAGTACATTCACCTCCTGAAATATATTTACCCATCATAGGATGGGAGAAAATTCGTCAGCTATAGTAAGTACTATTAAGTCAGGAGATTGCTCTCCCGACTTAATTTAAACTCTACTATATTGTAAAGATTAAAACAATGGCGATAACCAGAGAATAGATACCTGTTGACTCAGCAACAGCCTGACCTAAAAGCATAGTTGTAATAATATTACCTCTAGCTTCTGGATCTCTAGCTACAGATTCTACAGCTTTACCAGCAGCATAACCCTGACCAATACCAGGACCAATACCTGCGATCATTGCAAAACCTGCTCCTAAAAGTGCTGCTGCTCTAATAACTGTGTCAATAACTTCTGGTGAAAATTCTACCATTATAATTTCCTCCTTTCGATATTAAAAAACAAATACTAATTTCCAAATCCTTATTTATACTCATCAAATTTACTTTGAAAAGTATCCCTTAATAAATCAACAACTGACCACAGTATGACTACAAATTTTATCATAAATAGTCCCACTGCTGCTGCAAGAAAGTCCAGATTGGCATTTCTCGCCGCACTAAAAAGCACTGCAAAATAGAGGGCATATTCTATAAAATAACGGTTGCGAATAAACTTCTCTGCTGAATCTTCTTCCATACTCAATGCCCTGATTATGTTATTATATTTTAATCTTAAAAGAAGAGTTGCAATTACAAGCCCAAAAATAAAACCAAATAAAATATCATATTCTCCTGCCAGCAGTGACGAAACTATCGGCAGCAGGGAAAAAAGATAGGTCATTTTTAAAATTTTCATCTGAACTTTCTGGGGATCATTAATATCTTTCATTAAAAACTCCTCTGCTGATCTTCCTATTTAGAAATTCTAAACTGAAATCACCTGGAAAATCACTGCTTCTTTTAAGAATTAAAAACTCATTTAAATTAATAGTAATTTTATGAAATGATTTTAAATTAAACTCCAAAAATCAAAAAGATCGCTATTACAAGTGAATAAATACCCGTCGAACCTGAAATTACCTGGCCTAAAAGCATTGTTGTAATAATTGACCCTCTCGCCTGCGGCTGCCTTCTCACAGCAGATGTTGCTTTTCCTGCAGCAAAGCCCATTCCTATCCCCGGGCCAACTCCAGCAATTAAAGCAGCTCCTGCAGCGATATAAGAGGCAGTTGTGATAACTGTTTCGGCTACTTCTGGTGAAAATTCAATCATGATTTGCCTCCTTTCCTCAAACTACTAAGACTTAGCAACAGAAATATAGGCAATTGCTACCATACCAAAGATTAAAGCCTGAATCATTCCGACAAAGAAATCAAACCAGGCATGTAAAGGTACTGGAATCAGTGGTGGAGCTGCCTGATAAATCAGGGTTATTATAATTCCTCCTCCAACAACATTTCCAAAAAGACGGAAAGAGTGAGAAATAGGTTTGGCCAGCTCACCAATCACATTAATCGGCAGTAAGAAAATTACTGGCTCAGCAAAGCCTTTGATATAACCCCAGACACCGTACTCTCTCATACCCTCATACTGAACTACAACAAAGACTACTAAAGCAAGCCCTAAAGTTGTATTTAAATCTCCAGTTGGACTGGTTAGTCCGGGTACAAGTCCAATCAGGTTGCTAAAACCTACATAAATAAAAATAGTAGCTATAAAAGGAAGAAACCTCCATCCCTCTCCCGGCAGCATTGGCTCAATTTGTTTGTAGATTAATTCTACAATCATCTCTGCAATATTCTGTTTGCCCTTGGGTCTAATACTTAAACTAGAAGTTAAGTATTTAGCCAGGATTAAAATGATGATTACAGAAAGCCAGCCAACAAGCAGGGTATCAGTTACTGGAAGATAGTCTTTACCAAAAAGATAAAATTGTATCTGTGGACCTGGATTCAAAATGCTTCCTCCTCTCTGCAAAAAATAAGTATCAAATTTTAGTCATTAGGATGCGAAAAATCAAACCACATCGAATAAAAGAAATAATCAAAAAAATTTTAATCATCAAATGTTGAAATCAAAAGCTTATAAACAGAATAAAAACCGGCTGCCAGACCAACAATTAAACCAGGAATCTTAAATAAAAGCTCAAAACCAAAAAAACTGTCAACTAAATAACCAGCACCAAAACCAATCCCGGCTGAAACAATGATAATCAAACCAACTTCTGTTAATAAAGAAAGAGCCCGCATAATCTGACGCCAATCTCTGTTATCCATATTTTATCTTACCTTTGTAATATTTTATTATATAAAAAGGTTCTTTAACAAATGTTGTGAAATCTAAATAGCACCGTTTGAATCGTGTTATCTCTTTTATTTTTTGAATTACTCTTAAATACTTAGTAATGATAAATATACTCGGCGTTTTAAGTTTTCAACTTTGGGAACACCATAGCCAATTCTTTTGATTAATTTGATTTTGTTGTTTAATCCTTCAGCAAATCCGTTGGTTATTCTAGTTTTAAAATAGTTAATAATGTGCTGTTCCCAGCGTTTTACTGTTCCTTTAGC
>QBLP01000243.1 GCA_003070825.1 Halanaerobium sp.
AGATGTGTATAAGAGACAGCAATAATCTAGGTGAGCCGCTGTTAAACCAGTGATTGTCAAAAGAACCAAAATCTAAAACTCTGGCTGCTGCAAAAGGATTATAGACCTTAATATCTTTTTCCGTAAAGCGGCAGCCGAAATTAGACTTGCAAATACGGGCTTATCATATTCATCAATTAGAATCACAACTTTTTTCTCAAATTTTTGATATAATTTTAGGATTAAATTTTAGGATTAAATTTTTTAACATCCTGGGAGCTGTATCGGTTTCAAGTTTCAGATCATATTCTCCTGCCGCTCTCTCCAGAGCATAACCCAGCGATTTATCCAGACTTTCTATGCTTTCTGCAACAACGGCACAAAAATCAAGGTGAATAACCGGATATTCCTTCCACTGCCAGTCCTGATTATTGATATTTAAGCCAGTAAAAAGCCCCTTTTCTCCCTGATAAAAACTTTTTAGGGTGTTAACAAATAAGGACTTACCAAAACGCCGGGGACGGTTGAGTAGAAAAAACTTTTCTTTACTGCGGGCGATTTTGTAGACAAATTCTGTTTTGTCGATATATAGAGAATTGCTTTCTATAATGGACTTAAAATGGGCCCGACCAGTTACTAAATCCTGCATTTTTTTACCCCCTACTTTATGTTCGTGCTGTAGTAACAATTAAATTATATATTGATGATAATTTTTGGTCAAGGTAACTTTTGTTAAGTTTTCATCAAGTAGCTTTAAATAAGTTAAGATGTCCAATAATGAGCTTTGAAACTGGCTCAAATTCAATTTTTTTATTTATAATCTTCATAGTAGGTGATATAATATAATTAGAGATAAGTTCTCACTTTAGGAGGGAGATCAATTATGAATCTTTCACAGGATCAGAGAAAAAAAATTAAAGATATATTAAATAAACACAATATTAAAAAAGCTGGAATATTTGGTTCCTATGCTCGCGGTGAAGCTGTTAATGGTAAAAGTGATCTTGATTTAATCGTGGAACTTTCTCAGAATGATTTGTTTGAACTGACCGCTGTAAAATTGGATATTGAAGAAGCTCTGGGTTTGTCTGTTGATATTATTACTTATAGTGGATTGAAAAAATTTGCAAAAAAAGAAGACTTTAAAAAAGAAATAATAAAAGATCAGGTGTCATTAATATGATTTCTAAAAAAGATCGAGATTATTTGAATGATATTTTATATAGTATTGAAATGATATATGAATATTCAGATGGCATTTCTAAACAAGATTTTTATGAAAGTCAGGAAAAACAAGATTTAATAGTGCATCGACTTGAGATTATTGGAGAAGCAGCTAAAAGATTATCTGATGAAGTTATAAATAATTATCCTAGAGTTCCTTGGAGAGAAATAAAGGGAATGAGAGATGTTTTAATTCATCAATATGATAGTATTCTATTAGAAATAGTATGGGAAACATTTAAAAATAAAATACCAGAACTTGAAATTGAAATAAAAAATATTTTAGATTAGTTTTGTATTGAAAACAATAATAATTAAACATCTTGAAGGAGTTAAAATGGAGCAAAAAATAACAGATATTTTAAATATATTAAACAGCAAAGATAGTCCTTCCCAGCGGGAAATAGCAAAAGAGGCCGGTATTTCTTTAGGTCTGGTTAATACCCTACTTAAAAAGTGTGCTAAAAAGGGTCTGATTAAAATTGAAAGGCTTAATTCCCGGAATATTAAATACATCTTAACCCCGGCTGGTATTAAAGAAAAAACTAAAAAGACTATTAGATATGTAAAAAAATCCTATCAGGCAATCAAAGAAATTGAAGCTGAGGTGCTTAAATTGGCAGCTCGGGCTGAAAAAGAGGATAAAGATCTTTATCTTTACAGTGATGAAAAGGAAGACGAGATTCTTGATCTGGTTTCTTTAGTCTTGAGGGAAAACAATTTGGAGTTTGAAGTATTTACTGCAGAGGAAGAGCTGGCAAAGATAAATAAAGAGGAGAGCCTGCTTCTGCACTGGGATCCGGATTTAAAGGTGGAGCACCTGGAGCCGGTAAATATCTTTATTTAATTAATTATATCTAAATAGATGTCTAAACTTTTATTTAAAGATGCAGATACTAAGTCAATGAAGTCACTATAGTCACCAGTAGTATGTGCTTTATCTAAGCTTTCATAGTATTTAACTCTATCTTCGTTTCTAATAATTATTATTGGATAACCAGCTTTTATTAATTCAAAATTCAATAATATCCTGGCTGTTCTACCGTTTCCATCAATAAATGGATGTATTTTAACAAAATCAGTGTGTAATCTGGCAGCTCTTTCTATTGTATGAAGAGTTGAGCCTTTATCATAATACCAATTAATTAGATCTTCCATTTGATCGTGAATAAAAACAGGTGCAGGAGGTATATGCTCAGCGCCACTTATTACTACTTTTTCATTTCTATATTTACCTGCATTTTCATCATCTATGCTTTTAAGTATTAGATAGTGTATATTTTTTATTTGTCTTTCTGAAAGTTTCTCTTCTTTATTAATTATATCTTCCATGTAATTAATAGCTTCTTTATGATTTACAACTTCCAAATGTTCTTTTAATGTTTTTCCACCGATTGTTATACCATCCTCCAGCACTACTTTTGTTTCAGATAAGGTTAAAGTGTTACCTTCAATTGCATTTGAATTATATATCCACTCCAAAAGGAGTTTTGCTCTTAAGCTTTTTAAAGTATTTTTTGGTAGTGGTCTCTTTTCATCAAATTTTCTCTTTTTCTGATCAATAGTATCAAACATTATTAAGGTCCTCCTTAGACATCTGAAATCCCTGAATCTTT
This sequence comes from Halanaerobium sp., assembly GCA_003070825.1. Lineage (GTDB taxonomy): Bacteria > Bacillota > Halanaerobiia > Halanaerobiales > Halanaerobiaceae > Halanaerobium. Next base: position 2,820 of record QBLP01000243.1, read on the forward strand.
TTCATTAGTATCACCTATTCACGTATATAATTATATCACGGCATGTGGAGCTATACAACGGCAGAATTAAGCTTTTTTACCTGGATTTCGAATAATTTAAATGCTATAATATGATTGAGGTGTTCGACTATGAAAACTGAAAAACTAAGAAAAGTTGGTGACAGCTATATTTTTATTATTCCAAAAGAGCTTAAAGAAAAATATAAAATACAAAATCGAGAGGAACTATAATTATGATTCTTGGAGGCTGAGATATGA
>QBLP01000244.1 GCA_003070825.1 Halanaerobium sp.
TATTTCTGCCTAAAACAGTGAAAATCATATTATTTTAATTCTGCTAAATATTGAAATTTCAAGGTGCAAAAGGGTCATTTATGTGCGAAGTTTGAGTTAATAAAATGTATCAGAGAAAAGTAGGTTTAGAGGTGTTTTTTTATCAGTTAATTTGTTGTATAATATAAATGATAGAGGAATTAATTTTGAATTTTTAATTTTTCAAAAGAAAATTAAAGTTTCACTGTATTTGTTAAATGCCTAGTTTAAACCGGAGGTGAAATTTATGGGAGTTAAATGTGCTGCTTTACTGCCGCACCCGCCGATTGTGATCGAAGAAATTGGGGGTCGTGAATTAAAAAAGGCAGAAAAAACTGTTCAGGGATTTAAAAAGACAGCTGCAGAAATTGCTGAATTTAAAGATGAACTTGATTTAATAGTCTTTATTACGCCCCATGGACCTGTATTTCGTTCTACAGCTTCTTTAATTATTAAGGATCAGCTGCAGGGTGATTTTGGAGATTTTGGTTTTTCAAAGCTAGAATTTAAAGAAAAATCTGACATTAATTTTGCTGAAAAATTACTTAAGAATACCAGTGAAAAAAATCTGGCCTTACAGCCTCTAAGAAAAAAAGACTTAATTAATTATGGTATTGATCAGGAGTTGGATCATGGAATTATGGTTCCCTTAAATTATCTAGAAGAAGCCGGACTTAAATTACCAATAATTCCGATTTCTATTGGTTTTATCTCCTACCAGGAACTTTTTAAAATTGGTAAGGAGATTGCGAGATCTGCAGCTGAACTTGACTATAAGATAGCAGTTATTGCCAGTGGTGACCTTTCTCACCGCTTAAAAAAGGGAGCACCTGCAGGTTATAATTCTGAGGCACATCTTTTTGATGAAAAATTGATTGAGTTTTTTAAAGAAAAAGATTTTGATTCTATATTAAATTTCGATCAGGAACTGGTCGAGAAAGCTGGAGAATGCGGTTTAAGGCCGATTGTGACTATGCTGGGGGCAGTTGATGGCCTGGAGCTAGAACTTGAGGTTAACTCTTATGAAGGCCCCTTTGGAGTCGGTTATGGCACAGTTTTTATTAAGACTAAATCAATTTAGGAGTTTATATAATTAGTAGTGAGGAGTGATTATGATGAAAGAAGAAAAATTTATAACAGATTTGGCCAGAAGAGCAGTTGAAGAATACATTATTTCTGGGAAAGAAGCTGAATTTGAGGAAGCTGAACTGCCAGATATCTTAAAAAAGGAAGCAGGAGTATTTGTAACTATAAAGAAAAATGGTAAGTTAAGAGGCTGTATGGGCACTTTTAGACCGGTACAGAAAAATGCAGCTTATGAAATTGTCAGCAATGCAATGACAGCTGCTGAGAATGATCCCCGCTTTCCTGAGGTTGAAAAAGAGGAATTAAATGAGATTTCAATTTCGGTAGATATATTATCCAAACCGGAAAGAGTCAGAGACAAATCGGAACTTGATCCTAAAAAATACGGAATTCTTGTTAAAGGAGGACATCAGACAGGACTACTGCTGCCTGATTTAGAAGGTATTGAAACAGTTGAAAAGCAGCTGAGTGTAGCCAAGAGAAAGGCTGGTTTACGAGAAGATGCCTCAGTAGAAATTTATCGTTTTACTGTAAGCAGGTTTGATGAAAATGACTGATCTATATCCAGCTCAATATTATCAAATGAAAGATAATGGTATTGTTGAGTGTGAACTCTGTCCCCATAACTGTAAAATTTCGAACAATAAAGTTGGAATTTGTAAAGTTAGAAAAAATATTGATGGTAAATTGTATTCATTAAATTACGGACAAATATCTTCACTGGGAGTTGACCCGGTCGAAAAAAAACCTCTTTACCATTTTTACCCACAGAAAAAAGTTCTTTCTGTGGGCAGCTGGGGCTGTAATATGAGTTGTGTATTCTGCCAAAACTGGCAGATTAGTCAGCAGAAGCCTGAATTGAGGGAGTTTAAACCTGAAGAAATTATTGAAACTGCACTTAAAAAGGATATAGATTTAATTGCATATACCTATTCGGAGCCAACAGTTTTTTATGAATACATGCTTGAAACAGCCGAAATAGCTGCTGAAAAGGGATTGAAAAATATTCTGGTAAGTAATGGATTTATCAATCAAAAGCCTTTAGAAGGACTCATACCCTTTTTAGATGCAGCAAATATTGATTTAAAAGCATTTAATAATAACTTTTATCAAGATAATTGTGGGGGAGGAGTTGAGCCTGTAAAAAGGACAATTGAAACTCTTGCCCGGGAAATACATTTAGAAGTGACAACACTGGTCGTTACCGATTTGAATGATGATCTGAATGAATTAGAAGAGCTCTTTAAATGGCTGGCTCAGATTAATAGTCAGATTCCCCTTCATCTGAGCAGATATCATCCAGCCTATAAATTGAATAATCCACCAACAGATTTGGAAAAGATGAAAAAAGCCTATCAAAAAGCAAAAAAACATCTGGACCATGTTTATTTAGGTAATGCAATTATTGAAAATACTGCTGATACTTACTGCAGCAGCTGTGGTAGAAAGTTAATTAAAAGAAAAGCTTACCAGGTAGAGAATATGCTTGATCAGAATCGATGTCCTGACTGTGGTACAGAATTGTACGGTGAATTCTAGCTGACCTACTTTAATATAAGTTTGTTTTAATAAGAATCTTGTTGTCATTCCAGGCAGGAAAGGCATAGTGAAGAAACGAACAATTATCAAATAATTTCAAATTTTGTTTTTTTATAAATTAACTTGACAGTAATTATTAGTACTGCTATACTCTAATTAAGCTCATATAATACTATAAGACTAATAAGGAGGGCTTAATAATGAGAAACAAAAATGTAAAATGTAATGTATGTGGAAGTCAGAACTGGTCTGGTGCACTCTATTGTGAGAAGTGTAGTGGTGACTTATATCATAATCATAATGATGAAAAAATAGCAGCCAAGATTGATCAGGTAAATAAAATCTTTAAGCTGTGGGAGTAAGTCTAATTTGAATAAGAATTTAAAAGGTCGGCCTCTGGCCGGCCTTTTGTTTTACTAGAAGTTAATTTAGATAATTACAAAATCGAAACCATATATAAAAACTATGTAAAG
>QBLP01000245.1 GCA_003070825.1 Halanaerobium sp.
GTAATGATATCTCAATGATCTTCCAGGAACCGATGACTTCTTTAAATCCTGTTTATACGGTTGGAGATCAGATTATGGAAGCAATTATGCTTCATAAAATAGTTGATAGAAAAGAAGCCAGACGCCAGGCAATTGATATGCTGCAGAAAGTAGGTATTCCGCTGCCTGAACAGCGTGTAGACGAATATCCACACCAGTTATCAGGTGGTATGCGTCAGCGAGTTATGATCGCGATGGCTTTAAGTTGTGATCCCCAGTTATTAATTGCTGATGAACCGACAACTGCACTTGATGTAACAATTCAGGCTCAGATTCTGGAATTAATGAACTCACTTAAAGAAAGTTACGGTATGGCAATTATGATGATTACCCATGATTTAGGTGTAATTGCTGAAGTTTCAGATCGAGTGGCTGTAATGTATGCCGGTAAGGTAGTAGAATATACAGATGTAGATACCTTATTTGAAGATCCAAAACATCCATATACCTGGGGCTTGATGAACTCAATTCCTAAACTGGATAAGGATGTAGATCGTTTAGAAGCAATACCTGGTAGTGTTCCTTCACCACTTAACTTTCCTGAAGGGTGTAAGTTTAATACTCGCTGTCCTTTAGCTGAAGGTAAGTGTTTTGAAGAAGAGCCACCATTAGAGGAAGCAGCAGCAGGTCATAAAGTACGTTGCTGGAGATATGAAGATTTAGAAGAGATTAAAAAGCGTGGAGAAAGAATTTATGAGGATCGAGGTGTTCAGAAATAATGGCTGAGAATTTATTAGAAGTTAAGAATCTAAAAAAATATTTTCCGGTTAAAGCAGGAGTATTTAAAAGAACAGTAGCTCATGTAAAAGCTGTTGATGATATCTCCTTTGCAGTAAAAGAAGGAGAAACCCTCGGTCTGGTAGGTGAATCAGGTTGTGGAAAGTCAACAACTGGTAGAACAATCCTTCGCTTATTAGAGGCAACAGCAGGAGAAATAGTTTTTAAAGGACAAAACATTTTAACTTATGATCGAAAGCAGATGAGAAAGTTAAGAAAAGAAATGCAGATTATTTTTCAGGATCCTTATGCTTCCCTAAATCCTCGGATGACGGTTGGTAATATTGTAGGTGAGGCTATAGATTTGCATAATTTAGCTGCAAGTAAAAAAGAGAGAAATGAAATGGTGAGAGAGCTCTTAGAAAAGGTTGGGCTTGGTTCAGAGTATATGCAGCGCTATCCCCACGAATTTAGTGGTGGACAGCGTCAGCGTATTGGTGTAGCCAGAGCTCTGGCAGTAGATCCAAAACTTATCATCGCTGATGAGCCGGTATCTGCACTTGATGTGTCAGTTCAGGCTCAGGTAGTAAATCTGCTGCAGGATTTACAGAAAGAATTTGGTTTAACCTTTTTGTTCATTGCTCATGATTTAAGTGTAGTTAAGCATATTAGTGATCGAGTGGCAGTAATGTATTTGGGTAAGATTGTAGAATTAACGGATAAAGATGATTTATATAATAATCCCAAGCATCCCTATACCCAGTCACTGCTTTCAGCAATACCAGAAGCTGATCCAAAAAAGAAAAAGGAAAGAATAATTTTGGAAGGAGATGTACCTTCACCGGTAGATCCACCTTCAGGCTGTAGATTCCATCCCCGCTGTCCTAAAGCATTTGCTAAATGTTCAGAGGTAGAACCAGAATTTAAGGAATATGGTGCTGGTCATTTTGCGGCCTGTCATTTGTTAGAAGATTAAAGAGTATCAATATAATTAAAGATACAAATTTATATATTTAGAGTGGAGGTCTTTAAAATGTCAATTAAATTTGATCTAAAAAAGAAAATATTTCATTTAAAAAATGAAGAAATAAGTTATGTAATAAAAATACTAAAAAATGGTCAGCTGGGCCATCTCTACTGGGGTAAAAAAATTAAAAAAGCTGAAAGATTAGCTCGTTATGATATCTCTCAGCACCGGCCCTATGAGGCTTATGCTTTAAAAGATGACACCGGCTTTATCTTAGAAAATATAGCCCGTGAGTATCCATCTTTTGGCCAGTCTGATTTTAGGGAGCCAGCCTATCAAACTGAAGCAGAAAACGGCTCAATTATCAGTGACCTAAAATATCAGGATCATCAAATTTACAGTGGTAAAAAAGAATTAGCTGGTCTGCCCTCAACCTATGTTGAAAAAGAGTCTGAAGCAGAAACTCTGGAGATAACGCTCTATGATGAGGTAACTGATCTGGAGGTAGTTTTAAGTTATACAGTCTTTAATGATTATCCAATAATAACCCGCTCGGCTAATTTTAAGAATCAGGGTCAGCAGAAACTCAATCTTAAAAGAGCACTTTCAATGAGTGTTGATTTTGAGAATAAAGATTTTGAGCTGCTGCAGCTTTCCGGAGCCTGGGGCAGAGAAAGAGATATTATCCGCCGTCCTCTGGAGCAGGGAATAACCAGAATTGACAGCAAAAGAGGGGGCAGCAGCCACCAGCAGAATCCATTTGTGGCTCTGGTTGAGCCGGAGACTGATGAGTACAGAGGAGAGGCCTATGGTTACAGTCTTGTTTACTCTGCTAATTTTATCGCCCAGGCAGAGCGCAATCACTATGGTAAAACAAGATTAACAATGGGAATTAATCCCTTTACCTTTAACTGGCTTTTAGAAAGTGGAGAAAGCTTCCAGACACCAGAAGTTGTAATGAATTATTCTGATCGGGGTTTAAATAAAATGTCTCAAAACTTTCATCAGTTATACAGAAGCCGACTGGTTAGGGGTAAACATAGAGATAAGCAGCGGCCAGTTTTGATCAATAACTGGGAAGGTACTTATTTTGATTTTGATACAGATAAGATATTAGAGATGGCAGCAGCTGCTGCAGAAGTGGACCTTGAACTCTTTGTCCTTGATGACGGCTGGTTTGGGAAAAGAAATGATGATACTTCCTCACTGGGTGACTGGTATGTTAATGAAGAGAAGCTGCCCGGAGGATTAGAATATTTAGCTCAGGAAATTAATAAATTGGAGATGGATTTTGGTCTCTGGTTTGAACCGGAAATGATTTCTCCAGACAGTGATTTATACCGTGAGCATCCAGAATGGGCCATCCAGGTCCCGGAAAGAAA
>QBLP01000246.1 GCA_003070825.1 Halanaerobium sp.
AAAACGCTCTTCATTTAAATAATCATTTTCCAGTAAAAAATCGACAACTGCTTTGATAACTTCCTCAGAAAAATCTTTTTTACGCAGGCGATCTTCAATTTCTTTGATAGTTCTTTCTCTGTAGCTTAGTAATTTAAAAGCTTTACTGCGGGCCTCAGAAAATTCTTCCTTATCTATTTGATCCATTGGAAATTATTCCTCTTCCTTTTCTTTTCCTTCTTCAGCATTATCTTCTTCACCGTCTATTAAACCTACTTTAACTCTTATTTTTTCGTCTATCTCTTCCATAACTTCCGGGTTATCACGCAGAAATTCTTTGGAGTTTTCTCTACCCTGACCCAGACGAACATCTCCATAAGAATACCAGGAACCGGCTCTATCGACAATTCCTGTTTCTTCTCCCAGGTCAATAATACATCCAGCCTGCGAGATTCCAGTTCCATACATAATATCAAACTGACAATTTCTAAAAGGAGCAGCTACTTTGTTTTTTACAATTTTAACTTTAGCTGTACTACCGATTAACTTATCTCCATCTTTAATTGTCTGCGATCTTCTCATTTCTATTCTAACAGAAGAATAGAACTTGAGTGCACGCCCACCAGGAGTTGTTTCAGGATTACCAAACATAACTCCAATTTTTTCTCTAATTTGATTAATGAAAATAACTGAAGCTTTTGATTTACTGATTGCTCCAGATAATTTACGCATTGCCTGTGACATCAATCTAGCCTGCAGACCCATGTGGGAATCTCCCATATCTCCCTCTAATTCTGCTTTTGGTACTAAAGCAGCTACTGAGTCAATTACAACTAAATCAACAGCATTACTGCGGACAAGTGCTTCACCTATTTCTAGAGCTTCTTCTCCACTATCTGGCTGTGAAATCAAAAGGTTATCAATATTAACTCCTAAATTTTTCGCATATTTAGGGTCAAGAGCATGTTCAGCATCGATAAAAGCTGCAATACCATCCAATTTTTGAGCTTCAGCAATTATATGCAGAGCCAGGGTTGTCTTACCTGATGATTCATTACCATATAACTCAATAATTCTCCCTTTAGGGATACCCCCAATACCTAAAGCTAAATCAAGCGGTAGAGCTCCTGTAGGAATAGCTTCTACATTTAACTTTTGAGAATCTCCTAATCTCATGATCGAACCCTTACCAAACTGTTTTTCAATCCTATTAACTGCTTTATTAAGCGCTTTTTCTTTATCACTAGTTGCCAAGTTTATCTTCCTCCCCAAATTTATTTTAACTGCAATTTTTGTCTTTAAATATATTATAGAACAGATGTTTAATGATTGCAAGGGTTAATTTCTATTTTATGGAAAATAATTCAATATATTCTGGGCCTGATTTTTTCAACTGACTCTGATAAAGGGTAATGCTTTCTATTTGTGCATAGATATTAAACAGATTGGGCATAAGTAGTTCTTTTTTAATTTTAAAAGCTTCACCTTTATTTCGCCCCAGTGTTAAATGGGGAATATAATCCCTCTCATCTTTTTCAAAACCATATTTAATAAGCTCATTTTCCAATCTCTGCTGCAGCTTAATTAGTTCTTTTTCCCCTCTGTCAAGCCCAAGATAAATTACTCGGGCTGAATCAGTACTTGGAAATGCAGCAAACTTAGCAAATTGAATGTATTCGTTTTTTTCCTCAAAATCAATATTTTTTAAAGCCTTAATTAAATTTTCTTTTTCCTGAGTTGAACTTTCACCAATAAATTTAAGCGTCAGATGCCATTTATCTTTTTCAGTCCATTTGATATCATTTTTCATTTCAGTTTTTATATAATTTAATTTATTCTCGATTAAGTCTTTACTGCGAGAGTTAATGTCTGCTGCTATAAATAATCTCATATTAACACCCTTTAGTTTATATCAAGTTCACTTTCTATTCTATCCAGAAGCTCTCTGGCCTCCTGATAATTGTCATTAATGTGCAGAGCCCTTCTTAATTCAGCCCTTGCTGCTTCCAGCATTTCTGCTCCATAATAAGCTTTACCCAGATAATAGCGGCTTTCTGCGTAATCGGGATTATTTTCTACTGCCAGAGAAAATCTTGAAATAGCTCTGTAATATTCTTCTCGCTCTAGATGAATTTTCCCTTCTCCAAGAAATGCTTCAACATAATTAGGATTATATTTTAAAGCCTGGCTGTAATAATTTAAAGCCTGGTTTAAATTACCATTTTTCTCAGCTACTCTAGCCAGCAGATAATAGCCATAATATGAATTTTCGTTTAATTCAACAGCAGTTTTTAGTGCTGATTCAGCCTGAACATAATCTTCCAGTTCAAGATAGCTCTCTCCCAGTCCAATATAATATGGAGCAAAATCCTTTCGGTTTTTTACACCCTGATTAAATATTGAAACAGCTGAATTATAATCACCTAATTTCTGATATAAATTACCCAAATTTAGAAACAGAGAAGATTGAGAACCGTTTAGCTCTAATGCTTCTTCATAATATTCTACAGCCTGATTTAAATCATCCTGTTTTTCTTTGATTTTTGCTAGGTTTAAATAATCAGCTGCTGCTGGGTCAGAATCAATTATTTCCAGATATATCTCTTCAGCTTTCTCCAGTCCCTGAGTTTCTAAATAGGCATAAGCAAGATCTCTTTTAAAATCATTACTTTTAATTCCCAATTCTTCCGCTTTTTCTAGATATTTCAAAGCTTCCTCAAAGTCAGCACTGTCAAATTGATTGTTTTTATTTAAATACAATTCTGCAATTCTCCAGTTTAAACTGCCGCTCTGAAAGCCGAGTTCATTCATCTCTTCCAGATAGTCAACAGCTTTAGAAGTCTGGTAGCGTTTGACAGCTGTCATAGTTGAATAATAAAGAACACTGAATTCCAGACCTTCATCCAAATCTTCTCCCTGAAGGAGATTAGTGAATTTTTCCTCTGCCAGAGCATAATTTTCAGAATTATAATAATTTAAGGCCTCATTAAATATTTCCGCTGTTGTCTTTTCCTCTTCATTTTCGACTGCTTCCTGTGCCAGGACAGAATTAGAGAAGGAAAAAATTAAAAAAATAATGATAGTTAAATAAAAAGTTTTTTTAAGCATTTTAATTTTCCTCACGCTCCAGTTGTAGCAGCTGTAAGATCAGCAGCAAAAATTTTCGCTGCATTTTCCGCCATCGCCTGCACACACTCTCTACTGACAGCACCATATCTATCTAAAAGCTCAGCTTCAATATCAAGCAGCTTACTTTTTATCTTTTTATTATAAGCAACTACTGAACCTAAAAAATATGTTGAACTGCCTGCTTTTTCAGTCAGTCTCTCTGCAATTAAACCACCGGTAAAAGATTCAGCAGTGGCAATTTTAATATTCTTTTCAATTAATAACTCATGAACTTTATCAACTATGCTCTGCCGATCCTCACCATATAAATAATCACCAAACTCTGATCGTATAACCTCACTGGACTGATCTAAAACTTTATTTTCCTCCTCTTGATTCAGGCTGCAATTCTGATCAAGCTTAAGCCGCATTTTAACTTCAGCTTTTCCTGCCTGATAGCTAATCTTTAGATTAGAGTTAAGATCCAATTTGCTGAGTTCGGAGGCCAGAGTTGATTCGCCAATGCCAATAAAGTTAAATTCTCGAATTAACGATCGATTTTTATCTTTCTTTTTTAAATCATCTAATATCTTATTTTTAAATAGATACTTTAATTCTGATGGAACACCAGGCAGCAGATAAAATATCTTATTTTCTTTTTCAATTTTTAAAGCAGGAGCAGTCCCCTTTTCATTGGTAATAATTTCTGCTCCTTCGGGGATATAAGCCTGCGATAAATTATTAGAACTCATACCTGAACCATGATTACAGAATATATCTTTTAAGTTGTCCTCGATTGCCTTTGAATAAATCAAATTTAAATTTAATACTTCTGCAAATGCTTCTTTAGTCAGATCATCTTCTGTAGGTCCTAAGCCCCCTGTTATAAAAATTAAATCTGCTGATTGGGCAGCATAGGCAATTGTTTTTTTAATGCTGTCTTTCTGATCTCCACAGATCAAAATATTTTCGGGTTCAAAACCAAATTCACTTAAATTTTCTGCTAAAAAACTTGAATTGCTGTCCTGAACAAGGCCGGTTATTAATTCTGAGCCAGTTGCTACGATTACAGTCTTCAATATAAACACCTCATTATAATTATATCATTTTAAAAAAAGAAAATCGACCCATTTAAGGT
>QBLP01000247.1 GCA_003070825.1 Halanaerobium sp.
AAAAACTAAGTTTTAGCATCTAGAAATACTGAAGGTACAGGTAATTTCAAAGAAATCAAAAAAATCGTGCATTACATGTTGCAATTCACCAATCACTGGGAAAAAGAATAATTATTTGACTTTTTAAATTGCATGTAATATAATTTTGAAAACTTAATCTAAAAGTGAAGAAGGAATAGAGTAAATTGAGGAAGCTTTTACAGAGAATCCTGCTGCTGAGAAGGGATACTGCAGATTCAATTGAAAATGGTTCTGGAGCTGTGTATCAAATCTAAAAGGTAGTAGATTACACCGGGAGCACCCGTTATAGTGCCGGAGTATAAACATTTAATGTCGTACTCTTTGAGGCTGATGCCGTAAGGTGATCGGCAAAACTGAGGTGGTACCACGTGAATTCAACTCTCGTCCTCTAGTATTTTACTAGGGGGTGGGAGTTTTTTGTTTTAATATCAGAAAAAAGTAAAGTTAATTTGAGTTTTATAGATCACAAACATTCAAAATTGAAAGGGGTATTAAAATGACTATATTTATTGGTGGTGCCTGGCCCTATACCAATGGTTCTCTGCATTTAGGCCACCTAGCAAGTTTGCTGCCTGGTGATATTTTAGCCAGATATTATAGATTAAAAGGAGAACAGGTGCTCTATGTTTCCGGAAGTGACTGTCATGGAACACCTATAGCTTTGAGAGCAAAAGAGGAAAATGTTGAGGCGAAAGAAATTGCAGATAATTATCACAGAGAGTTTAAAGATTCATTTGAAAAACTGGGTTTTACTTATGACCTATATATGAGAACTGATGATTCTTTTCATCATCAAAAAGTAAAAGAATTTTTTAATGAACTCTATCAGAATGAATATATTTACGAAAAGAAAGTTGAACAGCTTTACTGCTCAGAATGTGATCAGTATTTAGCTGACCGCTATGTTCTTGGCAGGTGTCCGGAATGTGGAGAGCCCACAAGAGGTGATCAGTGTGAAAGCTGTTCAGCAATGATCGAAGCAGCTGAATTAAAGGATAAAAAATGTAAAATTTGTGGGAGCGGAGCAGAGGTTAAAGAAACTGAGCATTTTTACCTGGCTTTATCAGAACTTGAATCCAAAATTGAAAAAGTGCTGCAGAAGAGAGATGTCTGGCGTGATAATGCAGTTAAATTAACTGAAAAATACCTGGCAGAGGGTTTAAAAGATAGAGCTGTCAGCCGTAATCTGGACTGGGGAATTAAAGTTCCACTTAAAAATTACAGCCAGAAAAAAATCTATGTCTGGGTAGAGGCTGTACTCGGCTATCTAACAGCCAGTCAAAAATGGGCTTTAGAAAATAATGCTGACTGGAAAGAATTCTGGCAGGAGGAAAGTAAATCTTATTATATTCACGGCAAAGATAATATACCCTTCCATACAATAATTCTGCCTTCACTGCTGGCTGCTCAGGGTAATCTTAACTTACCACAAAATATAGTTTCCAGTGAATATTTAACTATTGAAGGCCGAAAATTATCGACCAGTAAAAACTGGGCAGTTTGGGTTAAGGATTATCTAAAAAATTATAATCCTGATTCTATCCGTTATTACCTGACAGTTAATGGACCTGAAAAAAGAGACAGCAACTTTTCCTGGGAGGAGTTTATCAATAATCATAATGGGGAACTGCTGGCCGCTTTTGGTAATTTTGTTAATCGAACTTTAGTCTTTATTGAGAAATATTTTGCCGGTAAAATACCGGACGCAGAAATTGACCCGGTGATAGCTGATAAATTAAAAAGTATTTACAGCAAAACTGGAGAAAGAATTGAAAATACAGAGTTTAAAGAGGCGCTGGAAAATATATTTAGTCTGATCAGAGATTTAAATAAGTACTTTGATCAAAAAGAACCCTGGCTTAGCCGGAAAGATAATCAGGTTAAGTGCAGAGAAACAATTTACAGCTGTACAGCAGCAATTGCTAACTTAAGAAATCTACTGCAACCCTTTTTACCTTTTAGTACAGTAAAGGTCACTGAGATTTTAAATCTGGAAGCAGCCGATTGGAATTATTTGAAACTAAAAGCAGGTAGAGAAATAAATGAGTCAGAAATATTATTTGAGAGAATTGATAAAAAGCAGATTGAAATTGAAAGAGAAAAGTTAAAAGCTAAATCAAAAGCAAAAGTTGATTGAAATAAAGGTAAAAAATAAGATAAGTCTAATATAGTTAATAAGAAAATAAATGTGAGGTGAGCTTTAATGAAAGTTAATTTAGTCATTTTGATTTTAGTTTTACTTTTATTTATCTCTCTTGGTGTTCAAGCAGCTTCGGAAGCAGAAGTTTTAAAAGATATTTTCAGAAAAGAATCAGCAAGCCTGGAATCTCTTTTTGCAGATTCTTTTCTAGAACAGGTTTCTCTAACTCAGATTGAAGCAATTGTTAATCAGTATGGAAGTGCACTTGGTGCTGTTCAAGCAGCAGAAAAAACTGAAAATGGCTACAGTCTGCAGTTTGAAAAAGGAACAGCCCCGGCTCAAATAACTTTAAATGAAGAAGGGAAGATTATTGGGCTCTGGTTTGGGAACTACAGTCTGGCTGAAGATAACTTAGATACTATTTTAGCAGAACTAAAGGAACTTCCAGGTGAGCTATCAGTTTCAGTAATTAAAAATAATCAAGTAAAAGTTCTTTCATATAATGAACAAAAATTGATGGCAGTTGGTTCTACTTTTAAATTACATGTTCTGAAAAAATTATATGAAGAAATTGAAGATAGCGACAAAAGCTGGAGTGATATTGTAGAGTTAGGAGCTGAAAATAGATCTCTTCCATCCGGAATATTACAGAGCTGGTCTCTTGGTACACCGCTGACTTTGAGAAGTTTAAGTAATTTAATGATCTCTCAGAGTGATAATACAGCCACAGATCACTTAATAGATTTTCTGGGGAGAGAAAATCTGGAAGATGGACTGAAAGATATAAATATTCCTTTTTTAAAGACCAGAGAATTTTTTATGCTTAAATTTTCTGATGACGATCAGTTAAGAGACTGTCTCTTATACACATCT
>QBLP01000248.1 GCA_003070825.1 Halanaerobium sp.
AGATGTGTATAAGAGACAGGGATTTAATTATTATTATCCTTTTTTATTTCTTAAAAAAGCCGGTATATCAAGATCATCGCCAGAAAAACTCTCCATCTCAAATTCCTCTTCCGGCATTTCTTCTCCAGTAGAACTGGAACTATTCTCAATTCGTTTTTTAGGAGAACCGGAATCAAAACCAGTTGCTATTACTGTAACTTTGACTTCACTATCTAATTCTTCGTCAATTACAGCTCCCAGAATAATATTTGCATCTGGATCTGCAACTTCCTGAATTACTCTGGCTGCTTCATTAGCTTCATGAATACCTAAATCCATTCCACCGGTAATATTCAGTAATACACCACGAGCTCCATCAATAGAAGCCTCCAGTAATGGAGAAGCAATGGCAAGTTTTGCAGCTTCAGTTGCTCGGTTTTCTCCATCAGCCTTACCAATTCCCATTAAAGCAGACCCTGCATCAGTCATTATAGTTTTTACATCTGCAAAGTCAAGATTAATAATACCTGTAATAGTAATTAAGTCAGAAATACCCTGCACACCCTGTCTTAAGACATTGTCAGCAATTTTAAAGGCATCCATTAAACTTGTCTGCTTTTCAGCAACTTCCAGCAGACGATCATTTGGAATTACAATTAAGGTATCAACCTTATTTTTCAATTCTTCAATACCTGAAATAGCATTGTTCATTCTTTTTTTACCTTCAACAGTCAGCGGCTTAGTTACAACTCCAACTGTAAGGGCTCCCTGTTTTTTGGCAGCTTCTGCAACAACAGGAGCGGCTCCAGTACCGGTTCCACCGCCCATACCAGCAGTTATAAATACCATATCAGCACCATCAATAGCCTGAGCAATTTCTTCCACATTTTCTTCTGCAGCTTCAAACCCTATCTGAGGATCAGAACCTGCTCCCAGACCTCTGGTTATTTTTTCGCCAATTCTAATTGTGACCCCAGCATTAGAAGCCATCAAAGCTTGAGCATCAGTATTGACTGCTATAAACTCGACACCATCTAATCCCTCTTCAATCATTCTATTAACAGCGTTATTGCCGCCACCACCTACACCAACTACTTTTATATTTGCAAACTGTTCAATTTCTGTTCCAATATCAAACACTAATTTTCCCTCCCCGTTAAGGATAATATGTAAGCTTTAATTTTTTTGCTGACCTGCTTTTAGAAAAATTCACTAAACCAGCTCTTTAGTTTACTGAAAAATCCACTTACAATTTCTTTACTATTATTACTACTATTACTTCTAAGGTTATTATTCTTTGCATCACCATTTTCTAGAGCAAATTCTATCAAACCAACAGCTGTAGAGAATATTGCTCGTGGTATGGTATCACCCTTTTTTATATATACGGGATTATCAATAACATTTGAAAGTCCACTAACATAATCTGGTTCTCCAATCCTTACCGGTAGTTCAGTAATATCAGAGGCCAATTTTTCAGAACCCTCCAATAGTGATGCTCCACCAGTTAGAATCATTCCTGCTGGCGTAAGATCAGCAGAACCTGCACTATTCAATTCTTTTTTGATCATTGAAAAGACTTCGGTCATCCTTGGCTCAATCACCTGGCATAACATTTTGCGTGATAATTTCTTTCTTTCTTTACCACTGGCCGCCAGAACTTCAATTTTCTCCTGGTCATCAATTTCTCCTGGTAAGACTGAACCGTGCATTATCTTAATTTTTTCAGCTTCAGAAACAGGGGTCCTTAAACCTACAGCAATATCATTACTTACATGATTACCACCAACAGGTAAAACTGAAGTATGTGCTATACTGCCTTCATGAAAGACTATAACATCAGTTGTTCCACCGCCAATATCAACTAAAACTGCTCCAAGGTCTTTTTCATCATCAGATAATACTGCCTGACTTGAAGCTAGAGGTTCTAAAACCACCTCATCTACACTTAATCCTGCTCTTAAAACACTTTTAACCAGATTTTGAATTGAAGTGGAAGCACCTTTAATAATATGAGTTTCCACTTCCAGACGCACCCCAGACATACCAAGGGGATCCTGAATACCTGGACTTCCATCCACTATAAATTCTCTGGGAAGAACATGTAAAATATCTTCCTCAGCTGATACAGGAACTATCCTGGCTGCATCAATAACTCTTTTTATATCACTTTCTTTTATTTCTTTTTCATCTCCAGTTACTGCAACTACTCCATGACTGTTGATAGACTTGATATGTGAACCAGCAATACCAACATAAGCGGAATCAACCTTCTGACCGGCCATTCTTTCAGCTTTCTGAACAGCACTTTTTATTGCATGGCTGGTTTTATCTATATCAACTACAATTCCCTTGCGGAGGCCGTTAGATGGAGCTAAACCAATCCCGACAATCTCTATATTATTTTCTCCACTTACTTCTGCTATTAGTGCACAAATCTTGGTAGTACCGATATCAAGTCCGGTAACTATTTTTCTTCTCTTCACAACAGTCTACCTCCTTTCTTGTCCAAACATATATTATAGTTATTTATTAATTAGGCTCAATTTAAATAATTCAATATAAATTATATTATTCCTTTATTCTAAGCAAAATAATCTTTATTTTAATTTAATAACCGGGTGTTTAGTAACCTGTAAATTAATATAATCAATTTCATTGTCCTGATTATTCTTCAAAATCGAATTTAAAATAGCAAACTTTTCTTCCAGTTCATTATTACTACCCAGATTAACTCCCCCACCCTGCTTCAGATAAAGTTTATAGATATCATCTTGATAATTAACTTTTTTTATCTTTGCTAAAAAGTTAAAATCCAGGTTATTTAAAACCTTAATTATGTCATCCGTAAAATGAGGTAACTCCAATTTGTTATTGTTGAAATAATAAGGAAAATTTTCAAATTGAGGCACAGCAAGTTCTTCATTTAAATCTACTTCTCCTAAAATAATCCCATCAGCGGAAAAGATTAATTTCTGGTCATTATTTTTTAGCCAGGCTACAGCCTTTCTTTCCTCTATTACAACATGGATGGTTGATGGAAATGATTTTTCTACCTGAACTGAAGAAATCAAATCATCAA
>QBLP01000249.1 GCA_003070825.1 Halanaerobium sp.
AGATGTGTATAAGAGACAGATCTAATACTTTGTATTACTTTATATTAAATATTATCCTTTTTTGGCTTATCCCATCAAAAAGTTGGGAAGCCAGAGGGTTAAAGCAGGGACAAAGGATAATAGTAATACCATAATTACGAGTACTGCATAAAATGGCATTAGTGACTTTGCTATTTTTTCTATTGGAGCATTTCCAATTGAACAACCCACAAATAAAGTTGAACCTACTGGAGGTGTTAAAAGACCTACCCCAAGATTAAGCATCATCACAACACCAAAGGTAATGGGATCCATTCCAATACTTTTTACAACCGGTAATAAAATAGGGGTTGCAATTAAGATCAGTGGAGCCATATCCATTATTGTACCAAGGAATAATAAAATTAAATTAACTAATAACATTATGATAATTGGATTATTTGATAAATTTAATAATGCATCTGTAATCATGCCAGGCACCTGTAGATAAGACATCATCCAGGCAAAGGCACTCGAAGTCGCAATAATTGCTACAACCATAGCTAGAGTACTCAATGAACTTCTTAAAATATCAACAAATCTGGAAATCGGTATATCTTTATAAACAAAGAAAGTTATAATAAAAGCATAAACTGCAGCTATAGCTGCTGATTCAGTGGCTGTAAAAATACCGGTAGTTACTCCACCAATGATGATAACAGCTGTTAAAAGACCAAGTACACTATCCCGAGTTATCCGTAATGCTTCTTTAAAAGAAACAGTTTCTTCTCTCGGATAATCTCTCTTAACGGCAATTGCATAACTTAAAATCATCAAAGCAATTCCCAGGAGAACTCCAGGAACTATACCTCCCAGAAACAATTTAGCTACTGAGATTCCACCGCCAGCGGCCAGAGAATAAATAATCATGTTGTGGCTGGGTGGAATAATAATACCCTGAACAGAAGAAGTAATGGTCACATTGATAGAATAATCTTTATCAAAACCTTTTTGCTCCATCATAGGAATCATAATTGAACCAATAGATGAAACATCAGCTACAGAAGAACCAGAAATTCCTCCAAAAAACATACTGGCCAGAATATTAACCATAGCCAGTCCACCGCGCATCCAGCCAATAATTACATTAGAAAATTTAATTAATCGATCTGAAATACCACCTTGACCCATTATTTCACCTGCAATAATGAAAAATGGAATTGCCATCAGGGAAAAGGAATTAATTCCTTTAACCATCTGCTGCATGACTACCATTGGTGGTAATCCAACATAAAAAGCTGTAAACATTGTTGAAAGTCCTAAACTGAAAGCAATGGGGATACGAATAAAAAGCATAAATAAAAAAGAACCTAATAATATTATTACCGCTGGATCCATTAATTTTCCCCCTTTGCTTTTTTATTTTTTTCTGTTTCAGACTGAATTGTAAGATGTTCCTCTCTCAAAATACCAAAAAATTTAGCAGCAGAATAAAGAATAATTAAAATTCCGGAAAGAGGTAACATAATGAACAAAAGCCCTCTTGTCCATTGTGTAGCGGGCAAAACTGTAGTTTTAGTAGCATTATAAAGTTCCCAGCCGTATTTTAACATAAAAAAACCAAAAATACCTACTAGAATATCCTCAATCTTATAAATATATTTTTGATATTTTTCTGGAAACAAACTCATAAAAAATTCAATACTTAAATGAACTGAATTTTTTACCCCCAGTGCCATACCTAAAAATCCAAACCAGATCATCATTAACAAGGCAACTTCGTCTGACCAGCGAAAAGTAAAATTAATTGTATATCTTGTAAAAACAGTTGTACTGACAATAACTATCATTGCAACCAAAAAAATCATAGCAATATAGCTGATGAATTTCTCAGTATTATCTAAAATTTTATTTAGAAACCCCTGTTTTTCTTTTTTTTCTTCCATAAAACTCACCCTTTTTTAAGAGGTGGAAGGAAAATTCCTTCCACCTTCATTTACAAATATTATTTAACTTAATTTAGTTTAAGTTAGATTAATATCAGTTTATTCTTCCATTTCAAAGTTTAAAATACTATTTAATAAATCTTCATATCCTTCACTGTACTTAGGATAAAGACCTTTAACTTTGTCCTGGAAAGCCTGCTTTTGTTCAGGAGTTAAAGTAGTAATTGTAGCGCCTTCTTCTACAGCTAATTTTTTAGCTTCTTCAGTACGCTTATCCCAGGCTTCACGCTGTACTTCAGTAGAATCTACAGCAGCCTGCTTAATAATTTTCTGATCTTCAGCACTTAACTTATCCCAGGTAATCTTACTCATGATTATTAATTCTGGAATACGGTTATGTTCATCTTCAACAAAATTAGGTGCAACTTCATGGTGACTGTTGTAATACCAACCAGGATAATTATTTTCACCAGCATCTACTACACCAGTCTGCAGTGCACTGTAAACCTCACCCCAGGCAATTGGAGTAGGTGAAGCACCAAGAGCCTCTACCATATCCATCATTAACTGACTTTCCTGAACACGAATTCTTAAACCTTCTAAATCTTCAGGACTTGTAACTTTTTTGTCAGCAGTATAAAAACTACGAGCACCAGCATCATACCATGTTAAACCTACAATACCAGCGTCTTTTAAACCTTCCAGGATACCTTCGCCAATTTCGCTCTGTAAAACCTGGAACATATATTCTTCACTTGGATATAAATATGGAAGAGATAAAACGTTCATCGCAGGCTCAAAGTTAGCCATAGGAGTAATTGATGTTCTAACAAAATCAATCGCACCAAACTGAACCTGTTCAATTGTAGAACTTTCGTCTCCTAAAATTCCACCAGGATAAACCTCAATCTTAATTCTACCATCTGTTCTTTCTTCAACCAGACGAGCAAATTCTTTTGCACCAACAACTGTAGGATAACCTTCGGGCTGATTATCTGCCAGACGTAAGGTCATTTCCTGAGCTGAAACTGCAAATGAGAAAATCAAAAGACTAGCTAAAACTAACACTAAAACTTTTTTCATTGTTTTTCTTCCCCCTTA
>QBLP01000250.1 GCA_003070825.1 Halanaerobium sp.
CAATAAATGAAATGAGAAGACCTAAAAATCTACCCGAAAATTTAATCTTTTTTGATCTAATCAGCTGAATCCCCCAGTAAACAAATAAAAGAGGCAGAATATAGCTGCCGCTCCCCACCATAAAATAATAGGCGCTGCTGATATAATTGCCAAGCAAACCCGCCGATCTGCTAAAAATAGCAAAATAGCTGATCGCAGCAAAGGTAATTAAAAAGAGACCCAGAATTTCATTTTTTCTTTTTTCAATTCTAGTATCATTTTTTTGCTTACTCATCTCTGCCCCTCCTTAAGTTTAAGAAATCAAATTGATAATAATAACTGCTGCAGCTGCCAGCCAGCAGTAATAACTAAAATAGTCCAGCTTTTTTTCTGCCAGCACTTTCAGTAAAATTTTAATTGCTAGATAACCTGAAATCACCGCGGAAAAAAAACCAAGTAAAACAATCTTTAACTCAAGCTTAAAACTACCGCTTTCGACTACATTTAAAAACTGTAAAAAACCAGCACCGCCTATGACGGGAATCGACATTAAAAATGAAAACCGGGCTGCTGCTTCTCGATTCAAACCCTGAAATAAAGAAGCTGCAATTGTTGTCCCTGAACGAGAAATACCAGGAATAATTGCACCACCCTGTGCCAGACCAACTAATAAAGGCTGCCAGAATTTTAGCTCTTCCACTTCTTTTTCTCCTCCATCAATTTTTTCAGTAATATATAAGATAAGACCGGTCACAATCAGCATCAGAGCTGTTAAATAAGCATTTGAAAAAAGGCTTTCAAAAAAATCTTCAAATAAAACTCCAATTATACCAGTCGGGATGATTGCGAGAAGTATATAAAAAGTTTCTTTTCGCTTTTCTTTTTTTAATAACAGCATGTCTTTAATATCCTGCCAGAAAATAATAAAAATTGGGATCAGGGTCCCGATATGTAAAATTACATTAAATAAAATTTGATCTTCCCGAATCTTAAAAAAATGCTGCGCAATTACTAAGTGGCCGGAGCTGCTGACCGGAATGAATTCTGTTAAACCCTGGATTAGACCCAGGAATATTGCCTGAAAACTATTCAATTTTATTCCTCCTCTTCTATTTCTATATTATAGCACATTTAGAAACATATGTTCAAATTCAAAACCAGCTGTTTTTACACAGCTGGTTAATTTAATCTTAGTTTCTATACTTCCATAATTACAGGTAAAATCATTGGATTTCTTTTTATTTTCTGATAGATATAATTGTTTAATGAATTGCGGATTGTATTTTTTAGCACTGACCATTCTGTTACATTATTTTCTTCACAGTCTTTTAGTGCATCCTCAACTCTCTTAGTTGCAGCTTCAATCAATTCTTCTGATTCTCTGATATAAACAAAGCCTCTGGTAATAATATCTGGACCTACCAGGATATTGCCGTGTTTATCAATAGTTACCACAACAATTATGATTCCATCTTCAGACAATAACTTTCTATCTCTTAAGACAATATTACCAACATCTCCAATACCCAGGCCATCAATTAATACATCACCTGACTGAACATTGTAGTCTTTTTCGACCTTATCTTCAGTAAATTTAATCTTATCACCAATATCGGAAATATAGATATTATCACGTGGTATACCAACTTTTTCTGCCAGATCTGCATGTTTGTATAGATGTCTGTATTCACCGTGTACCGGTACAAAATATTTTGGTTTAACCAGATTTAGCATTAACTTCAACTCTTCCTGACTGGCATGACCGGAAACATGAACACCGGAAACATCTTCATAAATTACATTAGCTCCGCGGCGGTAAAGTTTGTTGATAGTTTGACCAACAAATTTTTCATTACCTGGAATTGCAGAAGCAGAAATCATAACTGTATCTCCTTCTTTGATATTGATATGGTAATGGTCACCACGAGACATTCTGGTTAGAGCTGCATAAGGCTCACCCTGACTTCCTGTTGTTAATAAAGTTACTTTGCTGTCAGGAAGATCTTCAATATCTCTAATATCAACTATCATATCCTCAGGTATCTGTAAATAACCAAGCCTGCGGGCTATATCAACATTATTCAGCATACTGCGTCCGGAAAAAGCAATTTTTCGATTATATTTAAAAGCTGCGTCAACCACCTGCTGAACCCGGTGAATATTGGAAGCGAAAGTGGCAATAATTACTCTTTCTCTTGCTCCCCTGAGTATTTCATCAACGGTTTCGCCCACTACTTTTTCGGATAATGTATAACCTTCTCTTTCTACATTTGTACTGTCAGAAAATAGAGCTAATACTCCTTCTTTACTGTCACCAAGTTCCGCCAGTCTGTGAAAATCTGCAACTTCTCCATCAATAGGAGTCTGATCAAATTTGAAATCACTGGCATAAACAATTGATCCCAGTGGAGTTTCAATAGCAAGTGCACAGGTATCAGCGATACTGTGATTTACTCTTACAAATTCCACTCCAAAATTACCTACCTGATACTGTTTACCTGGATGAACTACCTTTAATCTTGTATCTTTTAAGAGTCTGTGTTCTTTTAAATTACCTTCCAAAAGACCAAGAGTTAACTTTGTACCATAAATAGGAACATTAATCTCCTTTAATAAATACGGCAGTCCTCCTATATGATCTAAATGTCCATGTGTTAAAACAATTCCGTTAATCTTATCTTTATTCTTAATCACATAGTCATAATCAGGAATTACCAGGTCTATTCCAAGCAAGTCATTTTCTGGAAATTTAACCCCCGAATCAATTATTAACATTTCATCATCAATTTCCAGAACCCACATATTCTTTCCAATTTCTCCGACTCCACCTAAGTTAGTCATTGAAACATTCTTTATTTTATTGTTATCACTCATTTAAAAAACAAAACACCTCCATAGTATTTTAAAACACATCAAAAACTAAATTCTACAACAACTCTAAACATTTGACTTCTTAACTTACATATTTATTTTTTTATTAATCATACTCAACTAAATTTACACAAAAAAAATACTTAATTCTGCCTGTAACTTAAAATATAATAGAAACCCGTCCAAAGCGTTAATACTATTATACATATAAA
>QBLP01000251.1 GCA_003070825.1 Halanaerobium sp.
GGAAATTCCAGCCGACTTTTAAAGCCATAATTTAACTGAGCGGTATCAATATCACCTATACTGTATTCTGTATAACCATCTCCAGCCCCGATGCCGAGCTCAAACTGGTGCTCTAAACTCTGAGCTAAAACTGCTGTCTTAAAAGCTGAAAAGAGCAAAACTACCAGAAGTAAAATTATTATTGTTTTATTCATCATTCATCTCTCCCTGAATATATATTTTTATTTCAAATTCATCTTGAGATTTCGGATCTATTCAATCTAAAAAGCCGCTTAAATCCGAATAAAATTAATCTCTAAAAAATATTCTAGCTTTCTACTCGATCTCTCCCCTCTGCCTTGGCTTTATATAAGAGGTCATCTGCCCTTTTTATCAGCTGCTGACTGCTTTCTTTTTCAAATTGAACCGCTCCAAAACTTGCTGTCAGCTTAAAATCTCGACCAGTAACTTCTGCATTTTTTATCTTCTGACGCAGTTTTTCTGCCACCAGAGCTGCTTTTTTCAAATCTGTTTCCGGTAAAATAACTAAAAATTCTTCTCCACCATAGCGGCCGACTAAATCCAGCTTTCTTGTGTTCCGCTGCAGAATAGTGCCTATCTTTTCTAAAACCTGATCCCCGAACTGATGGCCGTAGCTGTCATTAATATCTTTGAAAAAATCCAGATCCAGCATCAGCAGTGAAAGCTCCCTTTTATATCTTCTGCATTTTTCTAATTCAAGTTCTAAAAGTTCCAAAATCCGTCTTCTGCTGAGCAGCCCTGTCAGGTCATCTGTGATTAACATTTTTCTTAACTCTTTAGTTCTCTCTTCTACTTTTTCTTCTAATTCCTTGTTTAATTTCTCGATCCGCTGCCTTTCTTGATGTTTAGAATAAAAGACAAACAGCAGCACTACTATCACCAGACTCAAAAATATTAAGCCCCAGTATAGAAACTGATAATTTCTCTCCCAGAACGGCTCCGGCCGGTTTATTATTTCCCGGTCTGCAGGAAGCTCGGCCTGGCTGATCTTAAACCTCTGCAGCTGATTATAATCAAAATAATATTTACTGCTGATATCATCAACTATTTGCCCGCTGAAATCATTTTCTCCACTGATAATATCCTCTGCCATTAGAGCAGCCTGCCTTCCCTGCTCCTGAGCAGAAATCAGTTTGCCTCCCACTATTCCCTTACCGAGATAAAAATCCCAGGTGCCGTAAATTGGATTCTCACTAACTTCCTTTATTTTACTAATACCCTGGTTGTAGGAAATAAAATTACCTTCTTCATCTCGATTCAATACCAGCAGATAAATTACATTATTTTGATCCATTTTAAGCAGTCTGTTCTGCAGTTCAGGAATGGTAAAAGAATCCCAGATTTCATAATTGAGCCGATCCTCGTATTCTGTCAAAATCAATTCGAGTTCTGCTTTGATATTTTTACCGGTCAGAGTCCGATCATTGATGATAATTAGTTTATTTAAAGTAGGATGCAGTTTTAAAATCAAATCGAGATTAGCTCTGTGTTCGGCTTTTTCTACCAGCCCACAGATATCCTGCTGATCTTCTAAAAAATTTTTATTCAGGTTATTGACTCCACAGAATATTACCGGGGCTTCCGGGTATAATTCCTCCCCGTATTCAATTATAAAGTCGAAAGCTGCATTATCAGAAACTATGATTGCATCAAAATCAATAATTCTGGCTTTTTCCCGGTAGAGTGAAATCAACTTGTCATAGTATTCCTGGCTGAAGTTTCTTTTGGTATCCAGATATTCATAATAGATTTTGACCTCATTCTGATAGGGAAAAACGGACCTGATTCCCTGAGAAATCTGATCAGTCCACTCCAGCCCCTGATGATAGGAGTGCAGTACCAGAATATCTTTTTCAGCAGCAGCTGCTGCCGGCAGTAATAAAATTAGTATGATTAAGAGTAAAAATATTATGAAATTTTTAATTTTAATCACCCCTATCACCCCTATCATCTAAAGCTTATTGATCTTCTACAATTTTTTGATAAAGCCTATCTGTATCCGCTTTTGTACAGAGCTCAGTCCCCGGAGTCATTACAGCTGCAGAACCGGCAGCCAGTCCATAGTAAAATGAATTTTTTAGGCTCTCTCCCCGGGCCAGGCTCAGAACTATACCGGCTACCATACTGTCTCCTGCTCCTACCTTGCTTTTGATGGGAACAGTTGGCGGTCTTTTAAACTCAGCCTGCTGATCATTAACCAGCAGAGCCCCTCCGGCACCTATAGAGATTACAATCACCTGACAGCACCTGTCTTTAACAAATTTTAAGGCCGCTTCCTTAATTTGATCTTCATCCTTTAACTCCCGGCCCACCAGGTCCTGAAATTCTCCCAGGTTTGGCTTGATTAAATAAACTCCTTCTTCGATCACTGACTTTAGAGGCGGGCCAGAAACATCAACTATTACCTCTGCCCCTTTTCTTTTAGCCAGGGCTGCCATCTCTGCATAAATATCAGTACTTACTCCCTGGGGAATACTGCCGCTGAGCACCAGATAATCGGAAAAGGGATCAAGTTCAGTTAAAGTTTTAAAAATTTTATCATATTCTTCTGCAGTAATTTTTGGACCGGGCATGCCAAATCTGTACTGCTGATTGGAAGTCTTCTCATTGATAATCAGGTTTTCCCTTGTTTCTGCCTCAATCTCTATCGCCCCGGTATTTAAATTTTCTTGAGCCAGCAGTTCTGCAAGTTTTTTACCGGTAAAGCCCCCGGAAGTATAGAGAAGCAGGGAGCTGTCTCCGAGTTTTTTAACTGCTCTGGAGACATTTATTCCGCCACCACCAGGTTCAAATGTGGGCTGGTCACAGTAGAGTTTATCCTCTGCTTTAACATGTTCAACACTGGAACTTTTATCAACAGCCGGATTTAAAGTAAAGGTTACTATTTTTTTCATCTGGGCTCCTTTCTCAAAACTGTCCCTAAAAAATTTAAATTATTCAGTTCCCTCTCCATGGGCATAACGGCTGGCAGCTGCGGAAGCAATACCGGCCACTAAATCATCGAGAAAGGTATTAACTCGGCCGTCCTCTTTGGTGTCCAG
>QBLP01000252.1 GCA_003070825.1 Halanaerobium sp.
GTAATGATATCTCAATGATCTTCCAGGAACCGATGACTTCTTTAAATCCTGTTTATACGGTTGGAGATCAGATTATGGAAGCAATTATGCTTCATAAAAAAGTTGATAGAAAAGAAGCCAGACGCCAGGCAATTGATATGCTGACCAAGGTAGGTATTCCTCTACCTGAACAGAGAGTAGACGAATATCCCCACCAGTTATCTGGAGGTATGAGGCAGCGGGTGATGATTGCGATGGCTTTAAGCTGTGATCCTCAGTTATTGATCGCTGATGAGCCAACAACCGCTTTAGATGTAACAATTCAGGCTCAGATCTTAGAGCTAATGAACTCTTTAAAAGAAAGTTACGGCATGTCAATTATGATGATTACTCATGATTTAGGGGTAATTGCTGAAGTTTCAGATAGAGTAGCAGTAATGTATGCAGGTAAGGTAGTAGAATATACAGATGTAGATACACTATTTGAAGATCCAAAACATCCATATACCTGGGGCTTGATGAACTCAATTCCTAAATTAGATAAAGATGTTGATAGATTAGAAGCAATTCCAGGTAGTGTACCTTCTCCACTTAACTTTCCAGAGGGCTGTAAGTTCAATACCCGCTGTCCTTTAGCTGAGGGTAAGTGTTTCGACGAAGAGCCCCCCTTAGAAGAAGCAGCAGCAGGTCATAAAGTACGCTGCTGGAGATATGAAGATTTAGAAGAGATCAAAAAGCGTGGAGAAAGAATTTATGAGGATCGGGGTGTTCAGAAATAATGGCTGAGAATTTATTAGAAGTTAAAAACTTAAAAAAATATTTCCCAGTTAAAGCAGGAGTGTTTAAAAGAACAGTAGCTCATGTAAAAGCTGTTGATGATATTTCCTTTGCAGTAAAAGAAGGAGAAACACTCGGTCTGGTAGGAGAATCAGGTTGTGGAAAGTCAACAACTGGTAGAACAATCCTTCGCTTATTAGAAGCAACGGAAGGTAAAGTTATTTTTGATGGTAAAAGTATAATGGACCTTGATAAAAAAGAAATGCGGGAAGTTAGACGAGATATGCAGATTATTTTTCAGGATCCCTATGCTTCTTTAAATCCTCGGATGACAGTTGCTGATATAGTTGGTGAGCCTTTAGACATTCACAAGCTTGCCAAAAACAAACAGGAAAGAAATGAAAAGGTTAAAGAGATTCTGGAAAATGTAGGTCTTGGTGAAGAATACATGAACCGCTATCCTCACGAATTTAGTGGTGGACAGCGTCAGCGTATTGGTGTAGCCAGAGCTCTGGCAGTAGATCCAAAACTTATCATCGCTGATGAGCCGGTTTCTGCACTTGATGTGTCAGTTCAGGCACAGGTTGTAAACCTGCTGCAGGATTTACAGAAAGAGTATGGTCTTACCTATCTCTTTATAGCTCATGACTTAAGTGTTGTAAAACATATCAGTGATCGGGTAGCAGTAATGTATCTTGGTAAAATTGTTGAGTTGACTGATAAAAAGGAACTATTTAAAAATCCTATTCATCCTTATACTCAATCACTTTTATCTGCTATTCCAGAGGCAGATCCGAAAAAGAAAAAGGATAGAATTGTACTTGAGGGAGATGTACCTTCACCGGTAGATCCGCCTTCAGGCTGTAGATTCCATCCCCGCTGTCCTAAAGCTTTTGAGCCCTGTTCTGTAAAAGAACCGGAGTTCAAAGAATATGGAGACGGTCACTTTGCGGCCTGTCATTTATTAGATAAATAATTTTAATCATTAGAGCTCAAAATTAATCCCTGTCTGCTAATTAGACTAGCAGCCAGGGATTTTCTTATTTTTGCAGAATAAATAAAATAAGAAATTAAAATTTAAGTAAAATAAAGAGGGGTCGAATCATGAAATATTATAAAACATTATTAATTACAATCCTTATTTTATTTATATTTAACTTTACCATTCACGCAGTTAATTATGGGGGAGAACTGAAGCTTAGATTTCAGCAGCTGCCAATAGAGTTAAATCCAATCTATGCAGCTAATGAGACTGAACAAATTATTATCAGGCAAATTTTTGACAGTTTAGTAGAGTTAAATGATAAAGGAGAATTAACTACTCATTTAGCAGAATCCTGGGAAGTTGAGGAAGAAGGCCGTTTGTTTACTTTTAAATTAAGAGAAGAGGTTTATTTTCATCCTTATCAAATTGCTGGAGAGCCAGTGCCTTTATCAGCTAGAAGAGTAATGGCAGAAGACTGGAAATGGTCATTTGAATATTTAGCTTCTCCAGAAAATAAATCGCCATATGCTCAGCTGTTTAGTAAAGTAAAGGGTTATGATGATTACAGGCAGGGAGAAAGTAAAGAAATAACGGGAATAAGGGTTTTAGACAATTATCAGCTGCAGATTGAATTAACAGAATCTTATGCACCATTTATTTATAATTTAACAAAAACTGCAGCAGCTGTGATGCCTAAAAATGCAGTTTTGAATAAAGATAATTTCTCTATAATTCCAACTGGGACTGGAGCTTTTAAAATTAATGATTTTTCTAAAGCCCAGGTCAATTTAGTCAAAAATAATAACTACTGGAAGAATAATTATCAGGAAGAAGTATTACCTTATTTGGAACAGATACAAATAAATTTTCCAACCAAAAATGAAGAAAAAAGAAATTATCAGCAATATGATATCTATCAATTAAATGCAGAGTCATATAGATATTTTAGGGATAATGAAATACATGATGATTATCAGCTCCAAAAAATTCCGCAGGATATTTATTATTTTCTGGCGTATAATTATAGCAGTTCTAAACAATTTAATTCTGACTCCGCAAATATTCGAAATGGTATAAGGTCTAATTTAAACAAAATAGATTTTAATGAAGTTGATTCATCAAATTTAATGCTGCCGATCTCAAATAATGATCAAGAAAGTTATCTACAAAAAATTTATAAATCGAGTCAAAAAAACGAAGTTGAAAATTATAAACTTGAAAATAATATCAAAGAGTTAAATTTAATCAGTAATGATTCTAAAAACAGCACTCTTATAAC
>QBLP01000253.1 GCA_003070825.1 Halanaerobium sp.
ATAAAACCCCGGGCAAAGATTAAGTTAATCTTTGCCCGGGGTTAAATTCAAATATCTTTTCTTATTTAAATAAATAAGCTCATATTAGATTCATCGGCTGAGCCTAAGAAAGTTGCCACTCCTCCAACTTCAACTCCAGAAATTAATTCTTCTTTTTTAATTCCCAGCATATCCATTGTCATCTGACAGGCAACAAGTCTCACTCCATTATCCACAGCATTTTCAATCAATTCTTCCAGAGAATCCACACCTTTTTTCTCCATAATTCCTCTGATCATTTTGGGTCCAATTCCCATCATATTCATATTGGAAAGAGGAAGATTTTTACTGCCCTGAGGCATCATTTTAGCAAACATCTTCTCCATCATATTCTTATCAGCATTAACAGGACCATCTTTTCTTAAAATATTTAGTCCCCAGAAAGTAAAGAAGAGGGTTACCTGATTACCCATAGCAGCCGCTCCATTGGCAATAATAAATGACGCTATTGCCTTATCAAGTTCCCCACTAAAGACTACCATTGTCTTTCCTTTCTGAACTGGTTGAGAAACTGTATTTTGAACCGCGTCTTTTTCCTGCTGACTACCCTCATACTTTCCTTTTAAAAGGGTAACTTCAATTTTATCAGCTAATTCTTCAATTCTTAAGACTGTATTGCCAGTATTTTTGGCCCAGGCTTTAATATCCTGCATAAATCCGGGGTCGGTTGCAGTTACCTCCAGCATATCACCATTTTCCATTGTCTCCATCTTTTTATAAACCTGCATAATTGGCCCGGGGCACTGCAGACCACAGGCATCAAGCTCAACCACGGTTCCTTTGCCATATTTCAACATATCTTTAGCAGCAAGATTTGCTTCTTCCGGACTTTCAGCAGAATTATAATTTGCTTCAGCCGGATCTTCAATGACCTGTTCCTGATCATCTTTAACTGCCTTGTATAATTTATAGCCGCCACTTAAATTGCGGACTTTATTAAAACCATTCTGGGTTAATATTCTGGCAGCTATATAACCTCTTAAACCTATCGCACAGTAAACTATATATTCTTTTTCAGGGTTAAGCTGATCTAAATTATCTCGTAAATCATTTAAAGGAATATTAACTGAATAATCAATACTGCCCAGCTGAGTTTCCACTTCTTCTCTAATATCCAAAATCACTGTCTGCTCAGGATTAATATCTTCTAATTCCTGCCAGTAAGCTGCTTCAACCAGTCCATTTAGAATATTTCCTGCAGCAAAGCCTGCCATATTAACAGGATCTTTGGCGGAACCAAATGGTGGTGCATATGCAAGTTCTAATTCCTGGAGATCATAAATGTTCATTTTCTGTCTAACTGCTGTAGCCAGAACATCAATTCTTTTATCAACTCCATCATAGCCTGCAATTTGAGCTCCCAGCACCCTACCATCATCAGGAGCAAAAATTAATTTAATCATCATCGGTACTGCCCCTGGATAATAACCAGCATGATTATTAGAATTTGTATGAACCACCTGATAATCCCATTTTAAGTCTTTCAGTACTTTTTCCGAAGCACCTGTAGAAGCAATTGTTAAATCAAAAGCTTTAGCAATTGAAGTTCCCTGAGTTCCTTTATAAGTTTCTTTTCTGCCGCATATATTATCAGCAGCTATTCTCCCCTGTTTGTTGGCAGGACCAGCAAGAGGGATTCTGACAGGGCTTTCGGTAACTAGATCTTTAACTTCAATAGCATCACCAATAGCATAAATGCTGGGGTCAGAAGTCTGTAAATATTCATTTACTTTAATACCTTTACTGCTTCCAATTTCCAGACCAGCTTCTTCTGCCAGCTTAGTTCTTGGATTAACACCGATAGATAAAATAACAAGATCTGTCTTAATAGTTCTACCGCTCTGTAGTTCAACTATCCTTCTTCCATTAGCTTCTTCAACAGCAGTTATGCCATCTCCTAAATGTAGATCAATGCCTTTAGTTCTAAGATGATTATGAAGCATAGCAGCCATTTCATAGTCAAGTGACCCCATTAATTGATCCATCATCTCAACAACCGAAACTTCTATTCCTCTCTCATGAAGATTCTCGGCCATTTCCAGACCAATAAATCCACCACCTACTACTACAGCCCGGCTGGGCTTCTTTTTATCTACAAAATTCTTTATTTTGTCTGTATCAGGAATATTTCTGAGAGTAAAAACTTCCGGTAAATCAAGACCTGGAAGTGGGGGCTTTATTGGTTCTGCTCCTGGTGATAAAACCAGTTTATCATAACTTTCTTGATAAATTTCGCCACTCTTTAAATCTTTAATTTCAACTACCTTTGAATCCCGATTTATTTTAACAGCCTCATGCTGAATTCTAACATCAATATCAAATCTGTCTTCCATAGATTGAGGTGTTTGAACTAATAACTTCTCTCTTTCCTTTATAACTTCCCCAATATGATAAGGTAAACCACAATTGGCAAAAGATATGTGTTCTCCTTTTTCTAACATTATTATTTCAAGATCTTCATCCATTCTTCGCAAACGGGCTGCAGTACTGG
The DNA here is from genome assembly GCA_003070825.1 of Halanaerobium sp. Lineage (GTDB taxonomy): Bacteria > Bacillota > Halanaerobiia > Halanaerobiales > Halanaerobiaceae > Halanaerobium. The sequence continues at coordinate 2,531 of QBLP01000253.1, forward strand.
CTCCACCTGCAACTCCACCCACTATAACTACTTTGTTTGACATTATTTCCCTCCTGATTATTTTCATTTTGAATAACTTTTTAAAAATAATTTGAAAGTTATTTATTTACTTCAAAATCTTCAAGTACATTTATAATATCCTTAGCTTTCTTATTAACAACATAATAATTTCTTTCCAGTCCATTTCTTTCACTATTTAAAATATCAGCTTCTCTCAATTTAGCCAGATGCTGAGATAGTGTTGACTGGGGGATATTTAAACACTGCTGCATTTCTGAGACATTACAGCCTTCTTCAGCCATTAATCCCTTTACAATTATTAATCTTACTGGATGAGCAAGTGCTTTTAATAATTCTGCTTCTTTTTCTAATATATCTCCATGTTTTTCTAAAATTTCTTTTCCCGCTTCACCTGTGAAAAAAGGCATTTTTTTACCTCCAATCTTAATTTGCATTGCTTTATCTAAATAATAC
>QBLP01000029.1 GCA_003070825.1 Halanaerobium sp.
GTTCAAAATTCTATATCTATATTTTTTGCCCCGTGCATCAAATCTAGAGTGGAAATCTTCATCCACTTTTTCTGCTTTTTTACAGATAATATCAGCAGGTAATTCGCTATTTAAAGCGATTGGAATTTTATGAGCTGGAATATCTACATCCAGAAAGAAATTCGCCGTCTGACCAGCCGCATGAACCCCGGCATCTGTCCTTCCTGCACCAGTAATCCTAACTCTTTTTTTATTAATTCTAGTCAGAGCATTTTCTAACTTCTGCTGTATTGTCTGACTGGTGTTTTTTTGAATCTGCCAGCCACTATAATTATTTCCATCATATTCGACTATAATTTTATAATTTTGTTTCATTTAATCTCACCTAATAAAATGATACAGCAACTGCCAGAATAATAATTATAATTAAAGCAATAAAATCATAATACTTAAACTCCAGCTCGTGCAGTCTTGTTCTGCCTTCTCCACCCCGATAACACCTGGACTCCATAGCAAGTGCAAGATCATCTGCCCTTCTAAAAGCACTTATAAATAACGGAACCAGTAAGGGAATTAAACTTTTAGCTCTCTGAATTAAATTACCTGATTCGAAATCAGCACCCCTTGCCTGTTGAGCTTTCATAATTTTATCAGCCTCTTCCAGTAGAGTTGGAATAAACCTTAGAGCTATTGTCATCATCATTGACAACTCACTGGCTGGAACTCCAAACCTCTTTAAAGGTGATAAGATATATTCAATTCCATCTGTTAACTGCAGAGGAGAAGTGGTTAATGTTAAAAGTGAGGTGAATAAGATTAAAATAAATATTCTACTCACCATAAAAAAACCGGTGTATACTCCTTCAGATTCTATGGAAATAAATTTCCAGGCCCAAAGAACTTCGCCACCTTTAGTTAAGAAAACATGAATTACAAGGGTAAATAATACCAAAATCAGTATTGGCTTTAAACCTTTGAGAACTTTTTTTAATGAGATTTTGGATAATAAAATAACTACCAAAATAAAAGCAGAAAAATAGCCAAAACCACTAAATGTATCAATAGTAAATAAAGCAATTATTAAAATGGTTGTAATAATTATCTTAATCCGGGCATCCAGAGCATGAACAATGGAATCGCGTGCTATATATTGACCAATTGTTATATCTTTTAGCATATTATTTGCTCCTCAATGCTTTAATTATTTCAGCTGATGCCTCAGATATAGAAAATAAATTTGTATTTACTTTCAATCCTTTTTCTTCCAGACGGTGTAGAATTTCTGTGATTTGAGGAAGATCAAGAGAAAGTTTATGCAGCTCCTGTTCCTGAGAAAAAACTTTCACTGGTGTATCATCAATAACAATTTCTCCCTGATGCATCACAATAACTCTACTTGCAAGTTCAGCTATCTCTTCCATCCGGTGTGAGATTAAGATGACTGTCATTTCAAGCTCCTGATAGAGATATTTCAGCAGTTCTGCAAGCTGTTTTCTACCCTGCGGATCAAGTCCAGCACTGGGTTCATCTAGAACTAAAACGTCAGGTTTTAGAGCTAAAACTCCAGCAATTGCAACTTTTCGCTGCTGGCCTCCACTTAAATTAAATGGAGAGCGGTCTTTAAATTCTTCGTAACCAAGACCTACTAGGTCCATAACCTCTTTAACTCTTTTCTCTATTTCACTCTTTTTTAAACCAAGGTTTTTAGGGCCAAAAGCTATGTCCTGAAAAACTGTTTCTTCAAACAATTGATGTTCAGGATACTGAAAAACTAAACCAACATGACGTCTGGTTTCTTTTAAATTGCTTTTTTCATTAGTTATGTTTTTTCCATTAACCTTAACGGTCCCAGAACTTGGTATGATCAGTCCATTAAACAGTTGCACTAAGGTAGATTTACCAGAACCAGTGTGTCCTACAATTCCAATAAATTCTCCCTTGCTGATCTCTAAATTAATATTTTTTAATGCTTTAACATTATTTTCATCCTGATAGATATGGCTAACATCATTTAATTCAATTAACATAATGCATCCACCAACTCATCTATGCTTAAAATATCAGGAATATTAATCTTTTCCTGACGCAGATATTCAGCAACCTCAACTGCAACAGGTATATCTAAGTTAACATCTTTTAACTCCTCAACTAATCTAAAAATGGATTTTGGACTCCCTTTATGTAGAATCTGACCCTGATTCATAACAATAACCTTATCTGCATTTATCGCTTCCTCCATAAAGTGAGTTATATGGACAACAGTGATTCCTTTTTCTTTGTTTAAATATTGTACTGTTTCCATAACTTCTTTTCTACCCTGCGGATCAAGCATTGCAGTCGGTTCGTCAAGAACTATACAGTCAGGTTCCATGGCAATAACCCCGGCAATTGCGACTCTCTGTTTCTGCCCACCAGATAATTTATGAGGGGCAAATTTTTGGAATCCAGCCATTCCTACCATTTCAAGAGATTTATCCACTCTTTGACGAATCTCTTCGGTTGGAATACCTAAATTTTCAGGTCCAAATGCTACATCATCTTCAACCATAGAAGCAACAAGTTGATTGTCCGGGTTTTGAAAAACCATTCCAACTTTCTGCCTAACCTTCCAGGTATTATCACGATTATTAGTATTTAAACCTGCAACAAAAATCTCTCCTTTGGAAGGAGTTAAGAGTACATTTAATAACTTTGCCAGGGTAGATTTGCCTGAACCATTTGAACCAATAATAACAGCAAAATCACCGGCTTCAATCTGCAGATCAATATTCTGCAGGGCCGGTCTATCACTGTCGTCATTTTCATAAAGAAAATCTACCCCATTTATTTCTATCAGGCTCATATTAACACCTACATTCAGTATTATTCTACTAGTTCAATAATCGCTTGCTTAGCTGCATCTCCACGACGAGGATACATTTTTAAAATTCTTGTATAACCACCAGGTCTTTCTGAATACTGAGGTGCAATCTCATCAAATAATTTAGTAACTATTTCTTTATCTTTGATTTTGCTCATCACTTTACGCCTTGAAGCAAGATTGTTAGTCTTCGCAGCAGTAATAAGCTTCTCAGCATAAGATCTTAATTCTTTTGCCTTAGGTAGTGTAGTTTCGATTCTTCCCTCGCGAAACAATGATGTCGCCATGTTGCTTAACATAGCCTGACGATGGGAAGATCTTTTCTGTAATTTACGCTTAGCCACCTAAAATCCCTCCTTAAATTTCATTCTCTTTTAAATCTAAATCAAGTTCATCTAATTTATCTTTAATTTCCTGTAAGGATTTTTTACCAAGATTACGAACCTTCATCAGATCATCTTCAGTTTTATCAACTAATTCTTCAACTGTATTGATCCCGGCTCGCTTCAGACAATTAGAAGAACGAACTGAAAGCTCTAATTCTTCAATTGTTGTATCTAAGATTTTATCCTTTTCTTCTTCTTCTACTTCTACCATGATTTCTACATCTTCAATTTCATCAGTTAAATTGATAAATAGTTCAAGATGCTCAACCATAATTTTTGCAGCAAGACTGATAGCATCATCAGGATGAATACTACCATTTGTATTTACTTCCAGGACCAGACGATCAAAGTCAGTTACCTGACCAACTCTGGTATTTTCGATATTAAAATTGGCTCTCTCAATAGGACTGTAAGAAGAATCTATTGGAATTAGACCAATTACATTATTATCAAATAAGTCTTTATTTTCTTCAGCGGTATGATAACCTCTACCTTTATCTACAGTAGCCTCTAAAACAAGTCTGCCGTCTTCAGCAAGAGTGGCAATATGGTGATCTTTATTGACAACCTGTACATCACCTGAAGAAATAAAATCTCCAGCAGTTACCTCTCCTTCTCCTTCTGCCTCTAAACGAATAGTTGTCTGTTCATCACTGTACCTTCTGCTTTTTCAAGATCAGAATTAAGCCATTCCTGTGTAGCAAAGTCAGCATTATATTCAAAGATCTCTTTAAAACGCTTGGACTTGCGGCTGGAATCTTTTACACTAATAACATCGTCTACATCTATTTCATATGAAGGAATGTCAACCTTACGTCCATTCACTTTAATATGACCGTGTAATACAAACTGCCTGGCTTCACTGCGGGAGCTGGCAAAACCCATTCTGTAAACAATATTATCCAGTCTTCTTTCTAATAACTGGAGGAAGTTTTCACCTGTAACTCCGTTTTCATTTTCAGCCTTTTCGAAGTAATTACGGAACTGATTTTCCATAATTCCATAAATTCTTCTAACTTTCTGCTTTTCTCTTAACTGAGAACCATATTCTGATACCTTTTGACGTCCCTGACCATGCTCACCTGGAACATAAGGTCTGCGATCAAAAGAACATTTATCACTATAACAACGGGCGCCTTTTAAATATAATTTTTCACCTTCACGTCTGCACAATTTACAAACTGAACCTGTATATCTTGCCATTTTTACACCTCAACTTTCTATTATATAATTATATACGTCTTCTTTTCGGGGGTCTACATCCATTATGTGGAATAGGAGTAATATCTTTAATTAAAGTAATATTTAAACCTGCAGACTGTAGAGTTCTAATTGCAGACTCTCTACCAGAACCAGGACCTTTAACATAAATTTCTACTTCCTTAAGACCCATTTCTTTTGCTTCATCAGCAGCATTTTCTGCGGCCAGCTGAGCAGCAAAAGGAGTACTTTTTCTGGAACCCTTATAACCAACTTTTCCAGCACTTGACCAGGCAATTACCTTACCTTCTTCATCAGTAATTGAAATAATTGTATTATTAAATGTAGATTTAATATGTGCCTGACCTTTTTCTATATTGCGTTTAACCTTTTTTCTTCTACGTGATTTTTTCTTCTTATTTTTAGCCATTAATTATATTCCCTCCTTACTTAGCTGGTTTTGATCTAGTTACACCAACAGTTTTCTTAGGACCTTTACGTGTACGAGCATTTGTTTTAGTTCTCTGTCCACGCACTGGTAAACCTCTGCGGTGACGAAGACCACGGTAACAACCAATATCCTTTAATCTTTTAATATCAGCTCTTCTTTCTCTTCTTAATTCACCTTCAACTATATAGTGCTCATCAATTTCACTTCTTAAATCTGAAATTTCAGCTTCAGTTAAATCTTTAATTCTTGTATCAGGATCAATTCCTGTGCTCTCAAGAATTTTTTGAGAAGTAGTTCTACCGATACCATAAATATATGTCAATCCAATCTCTACCCTTTTATTTCTGGGAAGATCAACACCTTCAATTCTAGCCATGATTTCACCTCCAGTATTTTTTATCCCTGACGCTGTTTATGCTTGGGATTTTCACAAATAACCATTACTTTACCATTGCGTCTAATAACCTTACATTTATCACAAATCGGCTTAACTGATGGTCTTACTTTCATTAACAATCACCCCTTGTGGTAATTTATTTCGCTTTATGTCGATAAGTTATCCGGCCACGACTCAAGTCATAGGGAGAAAGTTCTACTGTTACCTTATCACCAGGTAAAATTCGTATAAAATTCATCCTCATTTTTCCTGAAACATGTGCCAGAACTTTATGTCCGTTTTCCAATTCAACTCTAAACATTGCATTTGGCAGGGGTTCAACTACAGTACCCTGGACTTCAATAGGATCTTCTTTTGCCATAAATTATTTGACCTCCTCTTTACTGAGATAATCCTTTAAAATTAAGCGAACATCTTCACTGCGAACTCGTTTCTTATCTTTTAAATCTCTTAAAAACTCTGCTGCAATCTGACCTGTACTTTCTAAATGTCTGCTATTTTTATATTTTGGATTATTAAATTTCCTCTTTACACCATCGACAACTTTTATTTTTTGATCTGACTCATTATCTATATCTATTACTAAATAATAAGTATCTTTATCTCTGCCGGCAGTCGACCTGACAATTTCGCCAACTTTAAAAGCAGTATCCAAAAATATCACTCTTTTCTTCAAGCTCTCTTTTTAACACGCACTGTATATTATACCATAGATACGACAGGCTCTGCAATAAAAGTTAAAGTTTACTTAATATTTCAACTCCAGCTTTAGTTATTGCTATTGTATGCTCGAAATGAGCAGAAAGGCTTCTATCTTTTGTTACTACTGTCCAGTCATCCTCTAATGTCTCGACTTCATAACCACCAATGTTCACCATTGGCTCAATAGCAAGGGTCATGCCCTCTTTTAATTTAGGACCTTTTCCTGCCGGACCAAAATTAGGTATCTGTGGATCTTCATGCATATCACGACCGATTCCGTGACCAACATAATCTCGAACCACAGAAAACCCATTATTTTCGACATATTCCTGTACAGCATGTGAAATATCAAATAATCTGTTGCCGATAACTGCTTTTTCAATTCCTTTAAGAAGAGATTCTTCAGTTACCTTCAATAATTTGCTGGCATTTTCCGAAATTGAACCAACTGCATGTGTTCTGGCAGCATCACCATTAAATCCTTCATAAAAAGTTCCAATGTCAATACTTACTATATCACCAGCTTCTAAAAAACGATGATCAGCAGGAATACCATGTACAACTTCTTCATTAATTGAAATACAAATAGAGGCTGGAAAACCCTGATATCCTTTAAAAGAAGGAACAGCTCCCTTACTGCGAATAAATTCATCAGCAAGCTGATCAAGTTCTGCAGTAGATATACCAGGTTTAATGTTTTCTGCCAGATAAGCATGTGTTTCTGCCACTATCTGATTTGCTTCACGCATTATATCAATTTCACGCCTCGATTTCAAGATAATCATTATTTATTCGCCTCAATTAATTTCATTAGTCGCTGCTGCACCTTTTCAATTCCGCCGGTGCTTTTAACCTCATGCAGTATTCCTTTGTTTTGATAGTAATCTGCAAGCTTAGCAGTTTTTTCTTTATTTACTTCAATTCGTTTCTTAACTGTTTCTTCCTCATCATCACTGCGCTGAATTACTTCTCCCCCACACTTATCACATACACCTTCAACTTCAGGTGGATCATTTTTTACATGATAGGTGGCCCCACAATCAACACATACTCTGCGTCCAGCCAGTCTTTCAACTAAGATATCTATTTCAGCCTGCAGATAAATCGCAAGATCAAGCTCTCTATTCTGCTCTGCTAAGATTTCATCTAAGGCTTCAGCCTGTGCAATTGTACGGGGAAATCCATCCAGGATAAATCCCTCTTTACAGTCACCTTCTTTTAATCGTTCTTCAACAATTCCAATGGTTACTTCATCTGGTACTAATTCGCCGGCATCAATAAATGATTTAGCTTTTTTTCCCAGTGGGGTTTTATTTTTAATTGCCTTTCTGAAAATATCACCAGTAGCAATATGAGGAATTTCCAAACTTGCTTCTAATTTTTTAGCCTGAGTACCCTTTCCAACACCGGGTAAACCCAGTAAAATCATATCCATTTTATTTCCTCCTCTTTATTTCATGAAACCTTCATAGTGTCTCATCAGGAGATGGGATTCGATCTGTTCCATAGTTTTTAAAGCAACACCAACCATAATGATTAAGGATGTTCCTCCAAAACTAATTGTTACACCAGTCAGCGGCTGCATTGCAAAAGGAAGTAATGCTACAATTGTTAAGAATATAGCTCCTGCAAGTGTAACTCTCATTAAAACTCTATCTAAATAATTAATAGTTGGTCTTCCAGGACGAATTCCAGGAATAAACCCACCATACTTTTTCATATTGTCTGCTACCTCTTCTGGATTAAAGGTAATAGCAGTATAGAAATAAGTAAAGAATAAAATCATCAGACCATACAATACCATATAAAGTGTAGATCCAGGACTAATTGCATTTGCCAGACCTGTTGCCCAGTCATAAGGTAAAACCTGTGCAATAATTCCAGGGAATAAGAGTACAGAAGAAGCGAAGATTACTGGGATAACACCAGCCTGATTGATCTTCATCGGAATATGAGTACTTCTACCTCCGTAAACTCTGCGGCCCACAATTCTCTTTGAATACTGAACCGGGATTCTTCTTTCTCCCTGCTGAACAAAAATAATACCGGCAATAATTATTATAGCCAGCACAGCAAAAATAAGCACATTTAAAATTGAAATTGTGCCTGCCTGCAGTAATTCATATGTGTTATACATATCTGATGGAAAACGGGAAATAATAGACGTGAAAATGATGATTGAAATACCATTTCCAATTCCTTTATCCGTAATCTGCTCACCCAGCCACATTAAGAAAGCTGTACCAGCAGTTAAACTTACAATAATTAGGGCAATATCAAAAACTGTTGCATTAGGAACAGCACCAAAACGCTGAATATAAAGTGTAATACCAATTGCCTGAATTACAGCAAGTACAATTGTTCCATATCTGGTATACTGAGCAATTTTTTTGCGGCCCTCATTACCCTGTTTAGAAAGCTCTTCTAATTTAGGTACAACTACAGTCAAGAGCTGTAAAATAATTGAAGCAGTAATGTAGGGAGTAATGCTCATCGCAAAAATAGTAAAGTTACTTAAAGCACCACCTGCAAATAGATCTAAAAAGTCAAGTGCTCCACCAAAGTTTCCGCCAAAAAGTCTTTCCTGAAGCAATGCTACATCTACTCCAGGGACCGGAATATGTGCTCCCAGGCGGTAAACTGCCATCATAGCAAGCATGAATAAAACTTTATTTCTAAGTTCTTTTACTTTAAAAACATTACCGAGAGCCTTAATCAACTTAAATCACCTCTGACTTTCCGCCAGCAGCTTCTATTTTTTCTCTGGCAGAAGCAGTAAAAGCCTGAGCTTTCACATTCAGGGCAATATTAACTTCACCTTTACCCAGTATTTTTACTCCATTTTTTGCAATACCATCAATGATTCCCTTTTCTAATAAAACTTCGGGTGTTACAGTTTCATCAGCTGAGAATCTGTTTAACTGATATACATTAATTTCATTAAATTCTTTTTTAAATTTATTATTAAACCCTCTTTTGGGAAGACGTCTAAACAGAGGAGTCTGTCCACCTTCAAATGTCGGGCGTACTCTTCCACCTGCACGAGAGTTCTGTCCGTTTGCACCTCTACCAGATGTATAACCGCGACCGGAGCCAGTACCACGACCAACTCTTTTGCGATCTTTTTTATATCCAGCAGCAGGTTTAAGATTATTTAATTTCATACTTACACCTCCTTGATAATTATCCAATTAATTCTTCTACAGATTTACCTCTTAATTTGGCAACTTCTTCTGCGCTCTTAAGTTCTTTAAGACCAGTAATTGTAGCATTGATCATATTAATCGGATTAGATGTTCCAAGAGATTTAGTTAAAATATCACTTATTCCTGCAAGTTCAATTACCGCACGCACAGGACCTCCAGCAATAACACCAGTACCAGGAGCAGCAGGCTTTAGTAGAACTCTACCAGCACCAAAAACTCCGGTTTTCTCATGGGGAATTGTTGTTTCTACAATTGGAACCTCGATTAATTCTTTTTTAGCTGCATCAATACCTTTTCTGATGGCTTCAGGTACTTCGTTTGCTTTACCAATACCTGCACCAACATGGCCTTCTTTGTCCCCTACAACTACCAGGGCACTAAAGCTAAATCTACGGCCACCTTTTACAACCTTGGCAACACGGTTAATATTAACTACGCGCTCTTCAAGGTCGAGTTTATCAGCATTAATTTTACTCATTAATTTACCTCCTTATTTAAAACTTTAGCCCTTCCTCGCGGGCAGCATCAGCCAGAGCTTTAACTCGGCCGTGGTATTTATATCCACTTCTATCAAATACTACTGTATCTACTCCTTTTTCCAGTGCTCTACTGGCAGCTAACTCTCCTACCATTTTAGCAGCATCTCTGTTACTTGCTACTTCAATTGAATCGCGAAGAGCTGGATCAAGAGTAGATGCAGAAGCAATAGTTTCTCCAGATAAATCATCTATAATCTGCACATACATGTGCTTTAAAGTACGGGTTACATTCATTCTTGGACGATTGGGTGTACCCACAACTTTATTTCTAATTCTCTGATGGCGCTTTTGTCTTGCTTCTCTTTTACCCATCACATTCACTCCTTTCTATTAACCAGTTTTACCGACCTTACGTCTAATATGTTCTCCAACATATTTAATTCCTTTTCCTTTGTAAGGTTCTGGTTTTCTTACTTCACGAATCTTAGCTGCTGTATCACCAACACGCTGTTTATCTATACCTTTAACTGTGATATTTGTGCTTTTCTCAACCTCAAAAGAAATATCACCTTCAGCTTCTATAATTACCGGGTGTGAATATCCAACCTCAAGTTTGAGTTTATCACCCTGAACCTGAGCATTATATCCTACACCTACCATTTCTAACTTTTTCTCAAAGCCTTTGCTTACACCCTCAACCATACCTTCGATTAAACTTCTAACTAAACCGTGCATGGAGCGAGCTTCAATATCTTCGCCATTGCGTTCTACAACAACTTCATTATCTTCAACTTTGATATCAATACCAGCTTTAAAAGTTCTTTCTAGTTCACCTAATGGCCCTTTGACTTTAACAGTCTGACCATCAACAGTTACTTCAACTTTTTCTGGTATTTCAATAGGTAGATCACCAATACGTGACATAAATTTCACCTCCGTAGATTTTATCTGAAAAAGTTCTCTAAAGCAGAAGCCGTCAGCCAGGAATCTGACATCCGACATCCTACTACTTACCTCTTATTACCAGACGTAACAGAGAACCTCTCCACCGATACCTTTTTCTCTTGCTTCTTTATCGCTCATAACACCCTGGGAAGTTGAAATCACTGCGATTCCTAAACCTCCAAGTACCTGCGGTACTTCGTCCTTACCTACATATACTCTTAAACCAGGTTTACTGATTCTTTTAATTCCACTTATTACTTTTTCATCATTATCTCCATATTTTAAATATACCCGAATCATGTTCTGAGGCTTTCTTTCAACTAATTTTACATCATTAATGAAACCTTCATCTTTTAAAAGTTCACCAATGCTGGTTTTAACCTTAGAAGCGGGAATATCAACTCTGTCTTTCCCAACACTATTAGCATTGCGAATCCGGGTCAGCATATCTGCTATTGGATCTGTTAAATTCATTTACAAACCTCCTTCCAGTTTTACCAGCTTGCTTTTTTAACTCCAGGAATTTCGCCTTTGTGGGCTAATTCTCGGAAACAAATTCTGCATAAATCAAATTTTCTCATATATCCGCGTGAACGTCCACATCTGCTGCAGCGATTCACTTTTCGTGTTTCATATTTAGGCTCTTTATTGGCCTTTTCAATTAAAGCTTTACGTGCCAAACTAAACCCTCCTTCAATTTATAGGTCTTTACTTCTTATATGGCATTCCCATTAGTGATAATAATTCAAATGCTTCTTCATCTGTTTCGGCAGATGTAACAATGGTAATTTCCATACCGTGAACATTATCAACATTATCAATATTGATTTCTGGGAAAACAGTGTGTTCGCTTATTCCTAAGCTGTAATTACCGCGACCGTCAAATGATTTAGGAGATACACCTCTAAAATCTCGGATACGTGGCATTGTAATATTAATTAACTTATATAAAAACTCAAACATCTGCTCACCGCGAAGAGTAACTTTTACTCCAACCGGCATGCCTTCTCTAATTTTAAAATTAGCAATAGATTTCTTTGCTCGAGTTACAGTAGGACTCTGTCCTGTTATTCTTGCGATCTCATCAACAACAGTATCCAGAAGTTTAGTATCTTCTTTAGCATCTCCTAACCCAACATTAACTACTATTTTTTCTAATTTAGGAGCTTCCATTACATTATTGTAATCAAATTTCTCCATTAGCTGGGGTAGAATTTCTTCCTTGTATTCATTAGCTAATACTGACATTTCTGGACCTCCTTCCGCTTATTTATTTATCAACAACTTCATCACATTTTTTACATTTTCTAACTTTAGTACCGTCATCTAAACGCTCTGCGCCAACCCTTGTCTTTTCGTCACAACGGGGGCAGACGAGTTGAACATTTGAAGCATGTATTGGTGCTTCGTTTTCTATAATTCCACCCTGTGGCATATCCTGAGTAGGACTAACATGGCGGTGTACTATATTCACACCTTCAACGATTACGCGATCTTTTTTAGGAATTACTTTTAAAATCTCACCGCGCTTACCTTTATCCTTTCCGGATATTACTTCCACAGTGTCACCTTTTTTAATTCTCAATCCAATCCCCTCCTTCTATAATACCTCCGGTGCAAGGGAGATAATCTTCATATAATTCTTTTCCCTCAGTTCACGGGTCACAGGACCAAAAATACGTGTACCCTTAGGATTATTGTTATCATCTATTATTACTGCTGCATTTTCATCAAATCTAATATAGGTGCCGTCTTTGCGCTTTAAGGACTTCTTGGTTCTAACAACTACAGCTTTAGCAACCTCACCTTTTTTCACCATTCCGTCTGGAATAGCTTCTTTAACGCTGACTACTATTGTGTCTCCAACTTTAGCATATTTCTTTTTGGAGCCTCCAAGTACCTTAATACATAAAAGTTCACGGGCACCTGAATTATCCGCTACCTTTAAACGGCTTTCAGATTGTATCATTTTCAGGCCCTCCTTTCTACTTCCAGGACTTATTTTGCTTTTTCAACAATTTCTACTAAACGCCATCTCTTTGTCTTGCTTAATGGACGTGTTTCCATAATTCTTACAATGTCACCTTCATTACAAACATTCTCTTCATCATGAGCTGTATATTTTTTTGTTTTCTTAACAACTCTTTTATATTTAGGATGCTGTGTTCTACGCTCTACAGCTACAGTAATAGTCTTATCTCTCTTATCACTAACTACAACACCTTTACGCTCTTTACGACTATTTCTTTCCATAAGAAACCTCCTTTCAAAAAAGAATTAAGCCCTCTCGATACCTAGTTCCTTTTCCCGCAGAACAGTTTTAATTCGGGCAATAATTCTTTTAACCTCTTTAATCCTCATAGGATTATCCAACTGTGCTGTTGCATGCTGGAAGCGAAGGTTAAATAACTCTTCTTTAAATTCGCGGGCTTTCTGTTCTAACTCTGCTTCTGTTAAATTTCTTAATTCATCAGCTCTCATCGGCCTCACCATCCATTCCCTCTCTTGCTACAAATTTAGTTTTAATAGGTAGTTTGTGAGATGCAAGGCGCATCGCTTCTCTGGCAACCTCTTCCGGTACACCAGCCAGCTCAAACATAATTCTACCTGGTTTAACAACTGCCACCCATTTCTCAGGGGCACCTTTACCACTACCCATACGTGTTTCAGCAGGCTTTGCGGTTACAGGCTTATCTGGAAAAATCTTGATCCAAACTTTACCTCCACGCTTAATACTTCTGGTAAGGGCAACACGAGCAGCCTCTATCTGTCTATTGGTAATCCAAACGGGTTCTAAGGCCTGTAGGCCGTATTCACCAAAGGTGATCTTATTTCCCCGGTGGGCTTTACCTTTCATTCTTCCTCTCATTTGCTTACGATGTTTTACTCTTTTAGGTACTAACATCAAAGAGCCTCCTTTCCTGCATAATCTATCTATTCATCATCTAATTCTGGAAGTATTTCTCCCTTATTAATCCAAACTTTAACTCCAATTGTTCCGTATGTTGTGTCAGCTTCTGCAAAACCATAATCAATATCTGCTCTAAGTGTATGCATTGGCACACTGCCTTCACTGTAGCCTTCACGTCTTGCCATTTCAGCTCCACCAAGACGGCCACTGCTCTGAACTTTAAAACCTTCAGCTCCCATACGCATTGCACGGTTCATTGCCTGTTTCATTGCTCTCCGGAAAGAAATTCTTCTAACTAACTGAGAAGCAATATTTTCAGCAACTAACTGAGCGTTCATTTCTGGATCCGAAACCTCTACAACATTAATCTGTACAGTTTTACCAGTTAAAGCTTCAACTTCGTTTCTTAAAGCTTCAACTTCAGATCCACCACGACCAATTACCATTCCTGGTCTGGCTGTGTGTACATCTAATTTTAATCTATTAGCAGCTCTTTCAATCACAACTCTAGAAATTCCAGCTTCAAACATTTTCTCCTTAACATGATTTCTAATCTCTCGGTCTTCATTTAAAAGCTTGGAATAATCAGTTTTATCAGCATACCATTTTGCATCCCAATCTTTTATAACTCCAACTCGGAGACCATGTGGATTTATTTTATTACCCAAATTCTATCCCTCCTTTGTATCGCTTAAAACGATTGTGATATGGCTTGTTCTCTTATTAATAGGGCTAGCCGATCCCTGTGCACGAGCTTTCCATCTCTTCATTGTAGGACCCTCATCAACAAAAGCCTTCTTAACATAAAGGTCATCTACAAACATATCATGATTATTTTCAGCATTTGCTGTAGCTGAATTTAATACTTTTTCTACCATCTTAGCAGCTTTTTTCGGTGTGCTTTTTAAAATTGCAACTGCTGTATTAACGTCCTTACCCTTAATTAAGTCTGTTACCAGACGTGCTTTGCGGGCAGTAATACGCAGATGCTTTGCAACTGCTTTTGCTTCCATTTTAAAACCCCCTTACTCTATCTGCAATTATTTCTTATTTAAGTGCTGTTGAACGTTCTGTATGGCGGCTGTGACCTCTAAAGATTCTGGTTGGAGCAAATTCTCCAAGTTTATGTCCTACCATCTCTTCAGATATATATACTGGCACATGCTTACGACCATCATGGACAGCAATTGTATGTCCAACCATTTCAGGGAAAATGGTTGAGCTTCTAGACCAGGTTTTTACAACCTGCTTTTTTCCACTCTCATTCATTTCTCTGATTCTGGCAATTAGTTTCTCTGAGACAAAAGGTCCCTTTTTTATAGATCTAGCCATCAATAATCCTCCTTTCTACTATTTGCGCTTCTTAGCGTGACGTGAACGGATAATATACTTATCTGAGCGCTTTGGTTTACGTGTCTTTTTACCCATAGTAGGTTTACCCCACGGAGTTACAGGATGTCTACCAGCAGGTGATTTACCTTCTCCACCACCGTGTGGGTGGTCATGAGGATTCATAACTACACCGCGTACATGAGGTCTTTTACCTTTCCAGCGGCTGCGTCCGGCTTTACCGACTGTAATATTTTCGTGATCAATATTACCAACCTGTCCAACAGTAGCTTTACATACATTATGAATTAATCTAACTTCACCAGAAGGCATCTTTAAATGTACAAACTTACCTTCTTTTGCAAGAATCTGTGCCATAGTTCCAGCGGAACGGGCAATTTGACCACCTTTTCCTGCCTGCATTTCTACATTGTGTACAATTGTACCAACAGGAATATCTTTTAACTGAAGTGCGTTTCCGGCAGTAATATCTGCCTCAACACCAGTATCTAAAGTGTCACCAACTTCTACTTTGTTTGGTGCAAGGATGTATCTTTTCTCTCCATCTGCATACTGCAGCAGAGCAATTCTTGCAGAACGATTTGGATCATATTCTATAGTCTTTACTTTTGCAGGAATTCCATCTTTATCCCGCTTAAAATCTATTATACGATAGCGGCGCTTATGTCCACCACCCTGATGACGGCTGGTAATTCTACCATTCGCATTACGGCCACCCTTTCTTTTGATTGGAGCCAGCAGGCTCTTTTCTGGCGTATCTGTTGTAATTTCATCAAAACTAGCAACAGTCATATAACGCCTTGAAGGTGTGGTTGGTTTAAAACTTTTAATCGCCATCTTATTTCCCTCCTTTATTAATTATTTTTTAGAGGCCTTCGTAAATTTCAATTTCATCGCCCTCAGCCAGCTTAACTAAAGCTTTTTTCCAGTCAGGTTTTTTACCAACATGGAAGCCGAGTCTTCTTTTCTTACCTCTAACATTCATTGTGTTCACATTTATAACATTTACAGAGAAGATTTCTTCTACTGCATTTCTAATCTCAACTTTATTTGCATTTTTGGCTACCTTAAATGTATAAGTATTAGCCTCCTGCATCTGATCCATAGTGTTTTCAGAAATAATAGGTGCTATGATTATATCTCTTGCATCTTTCATTCGCCCAGCACCTCCTCAACCATTTTAACCGCTTCTTCGATAAAAATAACCATTTCATTATCTAAAAGATCATAGGCATTAATTGAACCGGCCAGCAGAGTTTTTACATTCGGAATATTTCTTGCTGAAAGATATAAGTTTTTATCCTTTTCAGGCATTACTAAAACAACTTTTTTATCTTCTAAATTTAAATCAGCTAAAATGTTTACTACTGCTTTTGTTTTTGGTTGATCAAGCTCAATCTTATCAACTAAAATTAGCTCATCTCTCTGCACTTTATCAGTTAAAACAGATCTTAAAGCCAATCTTCTCATCTTTTTAGTTAACTTTTTATCATAACTGCGGGGAGAAGGTCCAAAAGTGATTCCTCCACCTACCCATAGAGGAGAACGAATACTTCCGTGACGAGCACGTCCAGTACCTTTCTGTCTCCAGGGCTTGCGGCCACCACCACGAACTTTACCTCTAGTTTTTGTAGAAGCATTTCCGCCTCTTCTTGCAGCTAATTGAGCATTAACTACCTGATGTACAACATGTTTATTTATTTTATCATTAAAAACAGAATCGTTTAATTCTACTTTTTCGAGTTCTTTTCCACTCTGATTGAATTTTGCTACCTGCGGCATCAAAAATCCTCCTTTCTAAATACTCTTCTTGCATCAACAGCACCAATTGAACCAGGTGCACGATGGAAGTGTGAACCGTGTGTTTTAGGTCCTGCATTGTGATTCCATCTTTTAATATTACCGGCAAATCCTTTACCTTTGGAAACACCACTAACATTAACTTTTTCTCCTACTTCGAAGAGATCAGCTTTAATTTCACTACCTTCACTCAGTTCCATATCCAGTCCTTTAAATTCTCTCAAATGTTTCTTAGGTTCAAGATCACGACTTTCGAATTGACCAAGTGCTGGTTTGTTAAGTCTGTGCTTTTTAACTTCTCCAAAACCGAGCTGTACTGCATCATATCCATCTTTTTCTGTAGTCTTAATCTGTGTTACAACACAGGGACCGGCCTCAACTACAGTTACAGGTACCAGCTCTCCATTATCTTTAAAATACTGAGTCATCCCCAGCTTTTTTCCTAGTATAGCTTTCGCCATGGCCTAATACACCTCCTGACATTTAAAGTTTAATTTCTATATTTACTCCTGCGGGCAAATCAAGCCTCATCAGAGAGTCTACAGTTTTTGATGTAGGATCGAGAATATCGATCAGTCTTTTGTGTGTTCTCATTTCAAATTGTTCTCTTGCATCTTTATGAACATGAGGTGAGCGAAGCACTGTAAATACCTCTTTTTCTGTTGGTAGAGGTACTGGACCAGATACATCTGCACCAGTTCTCTCAGCAGTAGCAACAATCTTTTCTGCTGATTGATCCAGGAGCTCATGTTCAAAAGCTTTAAGGCGAATCCTAATTTTTTCGTGTTTTGCCATTTGCTTACCTCCTTAATCTTTACGATTTAAGCTCAGTTAGGAGCATAGAAAAAGCGAGGAGGCTGCCTCCTCTGCTTTTTTATACCTACTCAATAATTTCAGTTACAACTCCAGCTCCTACTGTGTGACCACCTTCACGGATTGCAAAACGTAGTCCTTCTTCCATAGCTATTGGAGTAATTAA
>QBLP01000254.1 GCA_003070825.1 Halanaerobium sp.
AGTTATAATTATTTAATTCAACTTTCACTAACAAAAGAAGCAAGTCCAAGTCCGCCAAATTCAATCTTGCCGGAAGTACCACCATCAAGGGCACCTATCTCTAAGTGGAGCAGTGCAATTCCACACTCTAATCTTTTATAAGCAGAAGGCTCACCCTTACAGTCAACTGCAAGTTTTTTGTCTCCATAATAAAAACGCCAGGGCTGTCTGTTCAGTCTGGAAGGAGCATAACTCCCAAGTTTAATTGCATTTTTTACCCAGCCCGGCCAGTCTGGATCATAACCATCAGGACAGAGTTCTCTAACATTTTTTCGGTCCCGATGAGGAAAAAGTTTAGAAATAAAATGTCTGGTCAGATTATAATTTTCAGATGAGTATCCAATTGGGCTGACCGCTACCAGCCGCTCTCCTCTTTTTAAATTGAGTTTAACTCTGGATCTTTCGGGAACATAACGGGCACCAACCCAGCAGGTTCCAAGCCCCAGAGCGGTAGCTTCTAAAATAGCAGCTTCACCAATATAGCCCATCTTTGTCCAGCGGTGCTCTCCATTATCATTAATTACAAAGGCCATGAAAGCCGGTGAGTCGGTAAAATTACCGTATTTACCCTGTAAAGCAGGCAGAATTTCTTTAATAGATTTTTTGAAAATTTCTATCCTAACTTCCGGGTAAATTTGATTCAACTCTGCTATCTTTTTTTCCAGCGATTTTAAAGTAAAGGGTTTAATCTCCTTTGTCATATACTTTTGTTGAGAATAACGAGTCTGCACAGCCTCATACCACTTTTTAACAGGAATATCCATAGGACCCGCTCCTTTCTAAAAGAAGTCTCTTTTTAATTCCAAAACAAAATTCCCAATCTGCGTTTATTCTACTGCCATAACTTCTCTGATTTCTGTCATTTTTTCATCCAGTAATTCCTGGTTTTTAGCTTCTACAACAAGTCGTAAATAGGGCTCAGTATTGGATGGTCGAACATTAAACCACCAGTCTTTATATTCTAAGCGGTAGCCATCAAAATCATAAAATTCCTCCGGTTTTCTCTGAGCAAAGAAATAGTCTTTTAAGTCTTCCATTACTTCTTTTTTATTTTCAATCTTAAAGTTAACCTCTCCGGAAGTCGCATATTTATCCAGTTCAGCTATATATTCTGAGATAGCTTTACCTTCCTTTTTAAGTCTGGCAGCCACATTGAGCACAACCAGAGCAGTCAGCATTCCCGAATCACAGTAGAAAAAGTCTTTATAATAATAGTGTCCGGCTAATTCACCTCCACAGATACCATCTATTTCTCTAAGCTTAAGCTTGGCATAGGCATGACCTACCTTCCACATATGTGTCTTTCCACCGAGTTCTTCTATATGCTCCTTAACTGACCAGGAGGTTCTAATGTCATACAGTACATTTTTACCCTTGCCTGCATTAATATAATATTCTGCCAGTAAGGCAACAATTAAATCAGGAGAAATAAAATTCCCTTTTTCATCTAAAAACATTACCCTGTCGCCATCTCCATCAAAGATCAGACCTAAATCTGAACCTTTTTCTAAGAGTAGTTCTTTTAAATCCTCTCTATTTTCAGCTTCCAGGGGATTTGCTTCATGATTGGGAAAAGTTCCATCCAGTTCATTATAGAGATAATGAGGCTGGTCACCAAAGATTGCATCAGTTAAAATTGCCACCATCCCATTTGAAACATCTATCGAAAGATCCAGCTCGGAAAGATCAGGCAAATATGATTTCTGGAACTCTATATATTCATCTTTCAAATCATGTTCTAAAATATTACCTTTTTTATTTTTACCGACCGGCTTAACTTCCTCATTTTCGATCATTTCTTCCAGCTCTTTAAGTCCGGAATCATAGCCAACCGGCAGGGCATTTTCTCGTGAAATCTTCAGCCCATTGTACTCAGGTGGATTATGAGAAGCTGTAATCATCACTGAAGCCTTATAACCGTGTTTGGCTGTTCCATAATAGACCATTGGAGTAGTTGCATAGCCAATCTTATAAACATCTGCTCCCCGATCAGTAATACCGGCTGCCAGAGCTTCAAAAACTTCTGGAGTTGACTCCCGATCATCATAGCCAACTAAAACCTTATCTGCTGCCAGCAGTTTCGGCAGAAAATAACCTATTTTATAAACATCTTCTTTATCAAAATCCTTGTTATAAACTCCTCTAATATCATATGCCTTAAAAGCTTTCAAAATACCGCCTCCCTAATAATTTCTGTATTTTTATTATAACATATTTTGACAGTAAATCTATCATTAAGTGATAATTCTATCTATTATATATATTCTATGTTTATCAGATTTTTCCTTGTTTGAAAGAAAAAAAGAACAGCTTTGAGGCTGTTCTTCACTGGTCAAAAAGTTATTAGTAGATTTCCAGAATTTATTTAAGAGATTCCAGAGCTTTATGGATCCCTAATTCAGGGCTGGTTAAAAACTTATTCTGCTCTTCAGCAGGTAAAATTGAAACTGCTCTGGCCATTGATGCCTGGGCCAGAACTACTACCTCTACTTCTGCAGCCAGTTCTTTTAATTTTTCAGCCAGTAATCTGTCATGTTCAGCCTGATTACCTTCCATTAATTTTTGATAGGCAGAATCAGCAAGTGCAGTCTTGATTTCTACTTCTTTATTTCTGGCAGCTGCCTTCTTTTTTATCAGTTCTGTGCTTGGTTTAAGGGTAGTCGCTAAGGTTGCTGCCACTCCAATTTTTTCTGCATTTTTTACTGCTTTTTCCGCCATTGCCGAGTCAATCCGCATCACTGGCAGCTTATAATTTTCATTTTCCCTGTCAAAAATTTCTCCAATTGAAGAACAGGCACTCATAATTAAGTCTGCGCCCTGATCAGCAGCAACCTGAATATAATATTTTACTCTTTCTTCTACCAGAGAAATATCTGCCTGATTATTTATTAATTCAGGTAGAATTGAATCATCTACGATATTTATTATTTCAATT
>QBLP01000255.1 GCA_003070825.1 Halanaerobium sp.
AGATGTGTATAAGAGACAGCCCTAACTGAGTGAGTAATAAATACCAGTGGCACAACCGGATTATCCTTCTGCTTCTGCAGTACTGAAGCCAGACTGACATTATTATCACCAAATATTTTGGCGATATGGGCCATCACACCCGGCTCATCTTTAACTTCAAAACGCAGATAAAAGCTGTTCTCAATTTCATCAATTTTAATTACATTACTTTCTAAAAAGGAGTCCATCCGCTGTACTTCCCGCTGATTGTGGTTAATATCTTTAGCCACCTGGATAATATCAGCAGTTACAGCACTACCAGTAGGCATCTGTCCTGCGCCCCGGGCTGTAGACATCACCTGACCAACAGCATCACCATGCAGGTAAACACAATTGTAGGTGCCATTAATCATAGCCAGCGGGTGATCTTCAGGCACAAATGCTGGATGAACTCTGACATCGAGTCCTTCAGGTGAGTTTTTGGCTATTGCTAAAAGCTTAATTACATAACCCATTTCGTGGGCCAGCTCAATATCTTCGATAGCAACATCTTTAATCCCTTCTACATAAACCTCTCTAACATCAACAAAGCGCTCAAATGCCAGTGAAGAAAGAATGGTGATTTTATAAGCTGCATCATCACCTTCAATATCTGAAGAAGGATCTGCCTCAGCAAAACCCAGCTCCTGGGCATTTCTTAGAGACTCAGCAAAATCTTTTTTCTCCTTACTCATATCAGTTAAAATATAATTGGTGGTTCCATTTAAAATACCATATATTTTTTCAATTCTATTGGCGGCCAGAGAGTTCTGCAGAGGTCTAATGATTGGCAGCCCACCGGCAACACTTCCCTCATAACAGACCTGAACATCATTTTCATCTGCTTTTCTAAAAATTCGTTTTCCATATTTTGCAATCACCAGTTTATTGGCAGTAACAATACTCTTCCCATTTTCAATAGCCCTGATTATGTAATCATAGGCCGGCTGCTCTCCCCCAATTAATTCGACAACAATATCTATATTCGGATTATTAATGATATCCTCAACCTTATCAGTTAATAATTCCTGATTGATTTCAATATCTCTTTCTTTTTCCAGGTTGTTGACCAGAATTTTTTCTATTCTAACCTCAGTTCCAACCTTATTTTTAATGTTTTCAGCATTCTTCTCCAATATCTTAACTACTCCACTACCTACTGTACCAAGTCCTAAAATTCCTATTTTAAGCAAAATTATAACCTCCTGTATTCTTATATTGCTTCTTCTAACTTCTCTATTATTAAACATTATATCAAGGAGTTATTAAATTGTCGACTTTCTGAGAAAATTTATGCTTTAAATTTAAAAATCATTAGTAATTTCAACAAATTATCTTTCCTTCATTACAATTTATTTAACCTTCATTTTTTAATTAAATTGTTACCTCTAATACACTTTTGCAAATTAATAATAATTACTATTGACAAAGATAAAAAGTGGTGGTATATTATATTTAACAAAATTGAATTGTACACAACTAATTAAGGAGGAAATAAAAATGAAAAAAAGTTTAGTTGATTCCAGAAGAATGATGATAGCTTTATTGGTTACCCTGACTTTAGTTTTTTCTCTGAATGTAATGGTGTTGGCGGATGGACATCTTAAAGGTGGACCTGATGTGCTGGATGTAGCTCTGGAAGCTGATGATTTCAATACTCTTGTAACTGCAGTTATTGAAGCAGATCTTGTTGGAGCATTAAAAGGTGATGGACCATTTACAGTTTTTGCACCGACCGATGCAGCCTTTGCAGCTCTACCAGAAGGTACTCTAGACAGCTTACTGGCTGATAAAGAGCAGCTGGCAAATGTGCTTCTCTACCACGTAATTTCCGGTAAGGTAATGGCTGAAGATGTTCTGGAAATGGATGGAGCAATGGTAGAAACTTTATTCGGAGAGGAAATTGAAATCTCAATTAAAGAGGGTATGGTTTATATAAATGATGCCCAGGTTACTACAACAGATATTGAAGCAAGCAATGGTGTCATTCATGTAATCGATACTGTTTTAGTTCCTTAAATTGACTATCATAAATCTTATTTAAGATTAAACAAAAAAATAAAAAAAGCTCTTCCCACACAGTAAGGACTGATGGGAAGAGCTTTTTTTATATCAATATATTATTTTGCATTTTTTAATCTAAAAACTGAAAAACTCCAGAAAAGTCCTGATTACACTGGCTCCACCAACAGCAGTTCCAATCACACTACCCAAATTAGCAAGAATGACTATTAAAAGAATATGAGTTACCTTATTTGTGTAAATTTCCTTAATCGAAATCCCTTCCGAAAGTTTCTGAAAATCCTTAACCTGTGGTTTTTTGAGATAGGCTTCAGCCAGTCCAGCAAACCACCCTGCTGCTATAGTTGGATTTAAAGAACTTATGGGAGCTACAACAAAGGCAGTCAAAACAGTTAAAATATGACCCCTGCCCAAAACTACCCCCAGTGCTGAAAGTGATCCATTCCAGATAAACCAGGCCTTAGTAACCTCGATTCCTGTACTGATATTATTGATAAAACTTGAAATAATAATTACTAAAATCACTGCCGGAATTCCCCAGGAAAATAGCTTTCCCCATTTAGGTTTAGACGGCAGTTTAGTGATCTCAGGCAAATTTTGTACTTTATAAATTTCCTTTTTAACTCCCGGAACATGAGCAGCACCCAAAACTGCTACAATCTTATCCCCGGGGGCATTTTTTATCTTATTGGCCAGATACTGATCTCGCTCGTCAAGCAGATGCTTTTTTATCCCGGGAAAAGATTTTCCCATCTCCTCCAGCATCATATTTAAGGCATCACCACTCTTAAGTTGATCCATCTCTTCCTCAGTTATTTCTTCATCTACAAAAAGCATGGAAATGATCTGAAAAATAAGCTTCATTTTTTCCCAGAG
>QBLP01000256.1 GCA_003070825.1 Halanaerobium sp.
CCTGTCTCGTGGGCTCGGAGATGTGTATAAGAGACAGATATATATTTTTTTGAGTTAAAATATAGTTATGGATAAGTTTAGAAAGGAGATTTTAATGCAGACAGAGAAAATAGTAGCTGATGTAGAAAAAGCCATCAGAGAATTAATAGATATAGCAAAACCTGAAGCTGGTTCAATTTTTATCCTGGGTGGAAGCACAAGTGAAATACAGGGTAAAAAAATTGGTTCAGCAACTGATTTAGATTTAGGAGATAAGATTATCAAGAAGATAATTTCAATTTTGGCAGAATTTGATCTCCACCTTGCCGTCCAGGGTTGTGAGCATATTAATAGATCCCTGGTTATTGAAAAAGAGACTCAGACCAAATATTTATTTAACGAAGTAAATGTTATCCCACACAGACGAGCTGGTGGAGCCTTTGCAGCAGCAGCATTTAAAGAATTTTCGCAGCCGGTAACTGTAGAAAATATGGAGGCAGATCTGGGGATTGATATTGGTGATGCTTTAATAGGAATGCATCTGAAAAATGTTGCAGTACCAGTTAGATTATCAATTACTGAAATAGGGGAAGCCCATCTTACCGCAGCACGAACAAGGTTGAAACTTGTTGGTGGCGTAAGGGCAGAATATAGAGATTTGTAAACAGGGGGGCTTTAACTTGAAATATTTGCACCATTTAATCGATAAATTTATACTTTCACTTTTAGGCCGCTCTTTTATAATTTTAAAAGATAAGGACTCTCGGGTTGATAAAGAATTAGCATATTTACCTGATTACTTTAATATCGCAATTGCTGTAGAAAAAAGTGGCGCTTATATTGTGTTAAAAAAAGAAGAATCAGAACTTAAATACTGCGGTTATCATTCTTCTCCTGAAAATATCGACTTAAAGATTTATTTTAAAGATGAAGAATTTGCTTATCAGGTTCTGGCTGCCAAAGAGGGAATCAGACAGGCTTTTTCGGAACATAAACTGATGGTTGAAGGAGATTTAGAGTATGCTGTTTCTGTAATTTATATTCTGGAATTAGTTGAAGCCTACATTATGTCAGATGATTTTGCTGAAAGGGTTTTAGCCTACAATTTTAGCAGAGAAATGTCAAGATTGCATTTGGTTTTGAGTGCATTATTATTGTTTAGAGAAAAGGGTGAAATTTAAATGGAAACTTCGAATTACTTTGAATTTTTCAGTCCTGTAAAAATTAATTCAGGCGACCAGGCTTTATCAACTTTAAATTATGAACTGGAGCAGCTGCACGTAAGCAGGCCTTTAATTCTAACCAATCAAACCTTAGATGAACTTAACATTCTAGATATTTTACTTTCCTGTATAACAAAAATAGAGATAAATCCGCGCCAGATCATCAAAACTATTCCCAACCAGGCAACATTAGAAATAGTAAAGAAAGCCTCCCGTCGTTATCGCGAATTAAATTGTGATGGAATAATTGCTCTGGGAGGAGAAGCGATCATTGATACCGCTAAAGGTGTTAATTTAATAATTTCAGAAGAAATTGATGATTTAACAAAACTAACCGGTATTGAAACTGCCCATGGAGATATGCAGCCTTTTATTGTGATTCCTACTACCAGTGGAACTGGCTCGGAAGCAGCTTTGAATGCTGTAATTAGCGATAAAAACAGCAAAAACAACCTGGAGTTTATTTCCAGTAAGTTGATGCCGGATCTAGCAGTGATTGATCCTAAAATGACCTTTACTCTGCCTCCGAGACTGACAGCTTCTACAGGTGTTGATGCTCTGGTCCACGCAGTTGAGGCCTACACCGGACTGCAGACCAATCCTTTAAGTGATGCCTATGCAATTGCTGCTTTGAAATTAATTGGAAAAAATCTTGAACCGCTGGTTAATGATGTGAATAATAAAAATTATAGAGTTGCGATGAATAATGCAGCTTTAATGGCAGGGATAGCTTTTTCTAATTCACATGCCGGTATTATTCATGCCATAGGAGATGCCTGTGAGAAGATTTCTGAAGTTTCCCACGGAGATGCACTTGCTGTTCTTTTACCTCACGGAATGTTTTATAATCTCAAATTTGAATACTGTAGAAATTCCTATCAGGATATTTTACTTGCCCTAGAAGGCACTGAAAAGTTTGTTAATACTAAGGCAGAGGACCGGGCTTTAATGGCTGTTGATTCTGTAGTAGGTATTTTAAGTGAACTGAGATTTTTAGCAGGAATTCCGGTTCGTCTGGAGGAAATCGGAGTTAAGAGATCTGATTTTGATCGGATAGTAGATAAAGCAATGCACAATAGTGCACTTTTAAATTCTGCCGGTCAGGTGAAAAGAGAAGATATTGAGAGTATTTTAGAAGCAGCTTTTTAAAGAAAAGGACATTTATTCTACCATATAAAATTTTAAAAATATAATCCATAAAGAGAAATTATTTTATGGAGATAAGTGCCCCAAAGATAAATGTTTAGTAGTGGATCAGTTTTTATTGGGGGTGTTTAACTTGAGTGAAGCAGATTTTAAATTTTATGGTCTGGGATCTTTTTATTGTGAATATAAAGACAATAAGATTGATGGTAGTGACTGGGTTTCAAAGAGGGCTCTTTACATTTTAATGTATTTACTGCAGGAAAGACAGCGTCGAATTAGTGTAGAAGAGATAGTAGATATATTCTGGCCTGAGTCAGATCTTGAGGACGGAAAAAATAAATTATACAATACTATTTATTTGCTCAGAACTTCTTTAAAAAAAGGGGGGCTTCCAAAAGATATTGTAGAATCTTTAAATGGTGCCTATAATATCAATCATAAATATAAGATATGGACGGACTGGGAATATTTTGAGCGAAAAATAAATAATTTAATGCTTGGTAAAGAATATGCTGTCCAGGAACTGCAGTCATTATTTGAAATGTATCGTGGAGATTATTTCATTACTCTTAAGTATGAAGGCTGGACTGAATTAAAT
>QBLP01000257.1 GCA_003070825.1 Halanaerobium sp.
CTATTTAATTTCTGCTGCAGTTCTAATGCCAGTTTTTTAAGCTTCTGCTGCAGGTAATCATGATAATCTTCAACAGTCACATAATTGGATAAAAAAGGACTGGCTCCACCATTATTATAACTGATTGCTGTTACAATAATCGAATTTAAATTTTCAAATTGCAGAGCTGGTTTTGTCAGCTGATCAAGATCCCGGTTTGTAAAAGGCTGGGGCCAGTACTCAGTCTCTGCTCTTTTTTCTAAAATCAATCTTTCCTCAGTGAGCTCACTGCCGTCTGTAATACCACAGAGATCAATTTTTAATTCAGCTGCAGTTTTTTTGACTAACTTATTGATCTGCATTTTGTTCTAATTCCCTTTCTTTTTTTAAAAGATATATGCTGTAGATAATTCCAGCTGCCGCTGAAATCAAAGACCAGAAAAAATACATACTTTCACCGCCGGCAAGCTGATATATTTTACCGCCGATCAGACTGCCTGATATAGCACTAACTCCCATAAATACTCCGGCATAGATATTCTGTCCGGTAGCTCTAAATTTTTCCCCACTAATCTGGTCCACATAATCTACTCCAACCGCAAAAAAGAGGCCAAAAGTTATGCTGTGCAGAAGCTGAGATAATAAAATTATCGGATTAGATGGAAAAAGTGAGAGCAGCAGCCAGCGTATCATAAACCCAATGCTGATCACTGCAATAATTTTACTGAATTTATTGTTTTTGATTATCCTGTCGGAAAAAAAGAAAGCTAATATCTCACTGGCCGAAGAAATTGTGAGAGCAATACCAACCAGAAACTCCCCACCACCATGATCAATAATATAGAGAGGAAAATAACTGTAATTGGCATTCATCGCAGTCTGAAGAATAAATACAAAGAACAAAAAGTAAAGCAGCCTTTTTTTTCTAAATATTTTCTTAAAATCACCAGGATTTAAGACTTCAATTTCTCTTTTGCTTTTTGGTAAAAAGTTAAGCAAAAATATTGATAAAATTAAAACCACTGCATAAACATAAAATAAATTAGCAGATGAGGTGCTTTCCAAAAAATACCCTAAAAAAGAAACTGAAAGCATATAACCTGCTGACCCCCACAGTCTAAACTTACCATAGTGATTAGAATTATCTCCAAGATAATCTAAAAGTAGACTGTCAGATAAGGGGACAATCGGGTTCTGAAATAAAGTGTAAAAAAACATTAAAAGCATCAGAAATTTAAATGATCCTGTCTGAGGGAATAACAGCACTGTAGTCAGTGTACCAAGCAGAGTTATAAATAAAACTTTTTTATTCTCATGAAAATAATCGGTTAAAAATCCCCAGAAAGGCATCAATAAAAGAGCAAAAAATCTGGGGATGGCATTAACCAATCCTATTTGGAAAGAATCAAGACCCGCATCCTGGAAGTAGATATTAAAATATCCAAAGGCGGCCATTGTAATATAAAATATAAAGTTATACAGCTTAAAAGCCAAACAAATCAGTCCTCATTTAAAATAATCGATTCAACCATAAAGTCCTTATTAAATACTTTATCTGAATATGCAAGCAGTTCTTCTAGAGTTATATTTTCAATTATTTCTGCCAGCTCAAAAATATCAATTCCCAGTCGGCGGTAATTAACAAATTCTGCAGCCAGATGGTTAAAGTTATTAAACAACCTGATAAAGCTGCCCTGATATTTTCTTTTTATCCGCTGAAAATTATCCCTAATTTCATCATGGTCAATATCAACTAACTTTTCTTTGATTCTTCTGCGCATCTGATCCGGTTTGTTACTCTCCCCATGCAGATGAACATAGGCATAATCAGGCTTTTTATGATAGGTACAGGAAAAGCTGTTGTCAATAATTCCCTCGTCATATAGCTGGTTATAATTTTTACTGCTGCGGCCAAAAACTATATCTAATAGCAGATTGACAATATATTCCTTTTTGATTATCTGAGCCGGTTCTTCACTTTTCACCGGGTCTTTAAAGGCAATCTGAACCATCGGCCGAGAAATATTCATTTTTTCTTCAACCAGTTTCTTGGCAACTTTTTCTGGTTCCTCCTGAATAATTCTAACTGGATTTTTAAAATGAGGAAAATGCTTTTTGGATTGATTTTCTCTAATCAAATTTATAATCCGTTTTGGATCAAGGTCCCCAATTAAGATTAAATCCATATTTGAAGGCAGATAAAAGTTATAATAACAGATATATAAATCCTCAGGAGTAATCGACATCACACTTTCTTCAGTCCCGGCTATATCGTTTTTGACTGGATGGTTGGAATATAAAGCAGAAAGCAAATTAAAATAGGATCTCCAGTAAGGGTTATCCTGATACATTTTAATTTCCTGAACGATAATCCCCTTCTCTTTTTTTACATTTTCATCACTGAAATATGGTTCCTGAACAAATTCAATTAAGTTAATTAGAGAATCTTCAAAATTACTGCTGCTGGAGAAAAGATAATTTGTGCTGTCAAAATTAGTATAAGCATTTGCAGATGCACCGAGATCAGCAAATTTATCAAAGATGCTCTCTTCTTTATCCTCAAAAAGCTGATGTTCTAGAAAATGGGCAATCCCCAGAGGCATATTTCTTCTGCGGCCATTTTTAACATCAATAAAATCTATATCATTTGAGCCAAAATCCACTGAAAGCATTGCATACTGTTTTACATAATCCTTCTTGGGAAAAATATAAATATTTAAGCCGTTATCCAGTTTTTCTTTAATTAATGTTTCATCCATATTTTTATTGTATATGCTCTCCAAAATAATCAATCCTCACTTTTTAGTAAATATATTGTATCCATCTTTAATTTTTCAGCAACAGCTATTATATCTTCCCTGTTTACTGCTTCAACTCCCTTAATTGTCTGGTTAATTGATTCTTCCTTATTATTGACCAGACTTAAAAGAAAATGAGCAGAAAGAGCTTTATT
>QBLP01000030.1 GCA_003070825.1 Halanaerobium sp.
AAATTTCAAACTGCATTCATGCTAATTTTTAATTTTGCATTACCATTAATGTTAATATATGCCATTTGTATTACCCACACTAAATAGCGAAGAGCCTTTATAACTATATTCAACAGAGAAATTATTATCCCAAAAAGTAAGATAATCTTAAATATTTTATTTTCTAAATTATCATTGAGCTCATAATTTCTCTGCATAATAACTACTCCCTGCTTTATCTATTTAATTACTGTACTATATTATTTCAACAAATATTTAGTTTTTCCTCTTATTAAATCCTAAATTGCCTTTTCTTCCTTCCATTTCCCTTTTTTAAACCAGATTCCACCAATAATTGCACTTAAAAGGTTGGACATAAACATTCCCCACCAGATACCATTGGTTCCCAGTTGAAAATATCCAGATAAAATTCTGGCTAAAGGAACTCTAAAACCCCAGAGGGCCACTACAGCCAGCACCATAGCAGCAACCGTATTACCAGCCCCTCTAAAAGAACCTCCAATTACTATTCTGACCCCTAAAAAGCCAAAAGATAGACCAACAATTTTTAGAAACGCAACTCCGATACTTATTACTTCAGGATTGTCATTAAAGACTGAAATAATCTGAGCCGGAAATATTTGAGTTATTAAAATCAGGGCAGTCATCAGAGCAAAGGTCAAACCAACTGCAGTCCAGGCAATTTTTTCAGCCCGATCAGCATCATCAGCTCCCATAGTCTGTCCGACCATCGTTGTAGTCGCCATTGAAAGGCCACGCATCGGCATCATTACAACTGATAAAATTCTGTTACCAATACCATAAGCAGCCACTGCCAGAGTGCCAAACTCAGAAACTATTCCCATTAAAAAGGTCATACCCAGAGCAATAATTGACTGTTCTGCTGCCGAAGGAGTTCCCAGTTTTATTATCCGCTTTTGAACCTCAAAGTCAGGAACTAAATTTCTGGCCTTGAGTTTTATTCCCTTTCTGCCTTCAAAAAGCAAATAGACTCCATAAATGCCGGCAAGGGCTCTCGATAATACTGTAGCAATAGCAGCTCCTCTAACTCCAAGCTGTGGAAAAAAGCCCCAACCTAAAATTAAAAAAGGGTCCAAAATAATATTAAATAAGGTTGAAAAAACCATCATTTTCATTGGAGTTTTGGTATCTCCAACCCCTCTTAAAAGGGCAGTAAAGACAAAAAAGATAAACATAAAAGCAACACCAGCAAAAATTATATCCAGATAGGCCACCGCATCTGTCATAATATTTTCGGGTGCTCCTATCCAGCCCAGAATTGTCCGATCAAAGATAAAACCCGTTGTTCCAAAGATTATTGAAAGAAAAATGACAAGAGTAAAAATCTGGCCGGCTACATGGTCAGCCATCTCTTTATTATCAGAACCAGTGTACTGGGCCACCAGAGTTGTTCCAGCGATGGTCATTCCTCCCCCAATTGAAATTAATAAAAATACTAAGGGAAAACCAACAGATATCGCCGCTACCGAATCGGCTCCAAGTCTACCAACCCAGAAGGTATCAGCCAGATTATATAAAACCTGCATTGTATTACCTACCATAATCGGCCAGGAAAGTTTGAAAAGTGTTTTTGGAATTGAATCATTTAAAATCGCTTCTCTATTATCCGGATTCTGTTTTATTTTTTTCACCTTAAATCACCTAATTTATATTATTGTTTATTAAATTAAAATAGCTGTTTTAAGTTTTATTTTCTAGACTTTTATTATCTTTAATAACCACAACAGCAAGAATTAAAACTGCAGCTGAAGCTAAAAATATTCCGACTTTAAACATTGTCGAAATGCCAAAATTATCAATTAAATAACCGCCTAAAAGACTGCCGATAATTCCCGCTGCTCCAAATGCTGACATCATAGCAACACTTTGAGCAGTTGTTTTTAAAGCTGCCGGAGCTACAAGCTTGACATAATAGCGAACTGTTACCAGAAAAACGCCAAACGAAAGTGACTGCAGCATACCAAAGAAAAGAAAATATACCGGTGATGTGGCCAGAGCAGCAATGATAAACCTCACGAGATAAAAGAAAGCTGAAAATAACAGCAGAGAATTAGTTTTATATTTTTCTAAAAAATATTTGGCTACAAAAAAGATTGGTGCCTCACTTACAGCATTAAAAAAAAGTGTATAACCCAAATCAGTTGAGTTTCCTCCCACTGATTTAATGATCGGAGCCTGGTAAACAAAAACCATCTGGTTGGGGATGAAAATCATTAGGGTTATAAATAAAATAAAGATATAATCCGGATTCTTAAAAAGTCTCATTATGTTTTTATCTTCAAGCTCAGCTTTGATTTCAGCATCTTTTTCCAATTTTTTCGAATGATTCGTGTCAATATTTTTATCATTTTCTTCATTCTCATTTTTATGAAGTTCATCGTAACTATTATCTTCAAGACTAAAAGCAATTACAATTACAATCAGGGCTATTATTCCATAACTCAAAAAATGAGCCCGCCAGCCAAATCTTTCAATTACCTGACCAAAAACTGTAACAATTACTGCAAAACCAATCGATCCCCAGGCCCGCATAAAACCATAATTATGAGCAGTATGAGCTGAAGTTTCTAAAATCCAGCTGTCAAGTACAGACTGCTGTGGCTCCCAGAGAAAGCCAACCACCCCTATTGAAATTGCCAGCATCAAATCTCCATAAAAAGTTAATGGAGTTACAAAAACCGCCATTAGAAACATAGAAGTCAAAAATACAATCTTTCTGCTTTCCAGACGGTCACAAATATAGCCAACAATCGGAGGTCCAATCAACCCCATAAAGGTTCTAATCGACATCAGGGTTCCAATCCGCATATTACTGTAACCTAAATCTGTAAGGTAATAAACTAAGTAAGCACCATAAATAGCCCAGGTGCTCCAGAAGAAAAACTGTAAAAATGAAAATTCAGTTATTATTTTATATGAATCATTCTCTTTGATTTTTTTAATTATATTCAAATTTGGTACCGGGTACTTGGATAATTTTGGAGATATTCTTAAAGAACCCGATTACTCCTTTCTTCAGTAAAATATTAATAGTTTTGTTAATTGGCAGGGTTTAATTTAAGTCTTTAATTAACCATCTTATTTATATAATACTGGAGAATAGGCCAAAAACCTTTAATAAATTGAAAATAATTATAAATTAAGAATCAATCAACATAAAAGCCAGATGCTGATTATCTAAACCAGCATCTGGCCTAATAACTTAATTTTCTTTCTAAATAAAAAACATTGATAGAAGAGCAACAAATAAGATTGTTACAACTCCCTGAACTAAGGTTGCAGTCGAATAGGCCTTATAAGCTGTATCAGTATCCATATTAGAAAACTGACTTACAACCCAGAAGTAACTGTCATTCGCGTGAGAAACTGTCATCGCCCCAGCACCAATTGACATAACAACCAGCGCTTTTGCTACAGAAGCATCAAGCCCAAGTGAAGGCAGCATTGGAGCTAATAAAGCTGAAGTTGTAATAATTGCCACTGTAGATGATCCCTGAGACGTTTTTAAAGCAGCTGCAATTATAAATGGTAAAAAGATGCCGAGATTATATGTTGAAAGAACCTCTCCTAAATAGCTTCCGATTGGAGTTGATTTCAAAACCTGACCAAAGGCCCCACCAGCACCAGTAATCATGATGATAGTAGCGGCATTAATGAGTCCCTTTCCTACCCAGTCATTGATATATTCTTTATCAAATGATGGAAGTAATCTAAAAGCAATGAAAACTCCAAGCAGTAAAGCAACCGTTGGATCTCCAATAAAGACTAGGAAAGTCTTTATATTACCTGTTCCAAATATATTTGCAGGAAATTCTGCAATTGATTTTAAGGTAATTAAAAGTATTGGCACTACAATTGGAGCAAAGGAATCAAAAACAGAAGGTAAATTAACTTCACTTTCTCCATCATCTATCTCTATATCAGCATCAACCCAGTATCTGGAGGCAAATTTTGTTGCCCAGAGGTAACCTGCAAGTATTGCCGGAATAGAAACTACTACCCCAAACATAATTACCAGACCCAGATCTGCACCAAGATTACCGGCAGCAGCAATTGGACCGGGAGTAGGTGGAACCAGAGTGTGGGTTGCATAGAGTCCAGTTGAAAGAGCTACAGCCATAGTTGCCATTGAAATTTTAGCCTTTTTAGCAAGTGATTTATTTAAGGATGAAAGAATAACAAAACCGCTGTCACAAAATACAGGTATCGAAATAATTGCACCAGTGATAGACATCGCCAGAGCTGATTTTGCTTCTCCAACCCAACCCAGTACAGTATTGGCCATTGTCAGTGTTCCCTTTGACTTTTCTAGAATTGTACCAATTATAGTTCCTGCAATAATTACAATTCCAATATAGCTTAATATTCCACCAAAACCACTTGTAACTGTGTTTACAACTTCAATTAAAGGCATTCCCGATAAAATTCCAACACCAAATGAAGCAAGCAGTAAGACTAAAAATGCATGCAGATTAACCCTTGCTGTCATATAAATAATAAATATGATAGCAGCAACTAAAATCACCAACAACATTGGACCTTGTACCATTTTTATTATCCCCCTTTATTTATATTATCAGGACGAATAATATTAATTTTTTCCTAACCCCCTTTGAATTCGAATTGTCCTGATTATTTGTTCACTTAAATTAGCCAGAAGTTCAGGACTTCTTTCGACAATCTGATTTAATTCAGATGGGCAATCTATAATAGAAAAATAAGAATTAATTCCGTGTTCTAATACTTTTTCTACTCCGCTGCCTAAAGTACCAGCAACTGCAATTACCGGAATATCTTTTTTAGCAGCACTGCGGGAGACTCCAACAGGTGTTTTTCCATAAATACTTTGTCCATCAAGCATGCCTTCTCCTGTAATCACTAAATCAACATTTCTTAAGCGGCTTTCAAAATCTATTATATCAAGCACAATATCTACTCCTGCTTTTAATTCTGCGTCCAAAAAAGCCACCAGTCCAGCTCCAAGTCCACCGGCAGCACCTGCACCTGGGATCTGATTTGTATCCTTATTAAGCTCATTAATTACAATCTGATTGAAGTGACGCAAATTTTGATCCAGTATTTCAACCATTTCTCTGTCAGCACCCTTTTGAGGAGCGTAGACATAAGCTGCTCCATCTTCACCATAAAGAGGATTATCTACATCACAGGCAACCATAATTTCGACATTCTTTAATCTGGAATCCAGTTTTTTTAAATTTATTTTTTCAATTTGATCTAAGTTTCCACCACCAAAGGCTACCTGGTCACCTTCAGCATCAAGAATTTCTGCTCCTAAAGCCTGGGCCATCCCTACCCCGGCATCATTAGTCGCACTGCCTCCAATGCCAATAATAATTTGCTTAACCCCATGCTCCAGCGCTGATACAATTAACTCACCGGTTCCATAGGTAGTTGTTTTTAAGGGGTTCTTTTTTCCCTCCGGTACTAAAGGGAGGCCAGAAGCAGCTGCCATTTCGATCACTGCAGTTTTTCCATCACCGAGCAAACCGTAAAAAGCCTCAACTTTATTTCCCAGCGGTCCTGTTACCTCTTTTTCTATAATTTTACCATCGGTTGCATCGACTAAAGATTGAACTGTCCCCTCACCACCATCAGCCATCGGAAGTAAGTCAACATCTATTTTAGAGTCAAAATTATGTATTCCACGCTTTATATTTTCAGAAACTTCCATTGCTGTTAATGAGCCTTTAAAAGAATCAGGAGCTACCAGTATCTTCAATATTATCGCCTCCAGACAAATTTTCTAAAAATTCACTATATTAAGTATAACAAATTCAAAATTTTATTTCCAGTCTTTTTAAAAAATGTTATATTTATTAATAAAAGTAATTATTATTAGTTAACCTGGTTGATTGAATTACCCTCTAAAAAGTTCTTTAAGTTTTGAACCACAGTTTTCATTAGCCTCTCTCTTGCTTCCCGAGAAGCCCAGGCTATATGAGGAGTAACAATTGCCTTCTCAGAATTTAAGAGCGGATTTGATGCTGCCGGGGGTTCAGTTGAAAGCACATCAACTGCAGCAGTTTTAACTTTTCCTGATTCCAAAGCAGCCGCCAGATCTGTTTCCACAATCAAGCCACCGCGGGCAGTATTGATTATAATTACTCCCTCTTTCATTTGAGCAATGCTAACTTTATTAATCATACCCTCAGTCTCCTCGGTCTGAGGGCAGTGCAGGCTGATTACATCTGACCTTCTGTAGAGGCCCATTAAATCTACAAATTCTACCTTATCCGTTTTTACTGCTGGATCAGCTTTCTTTTTCTCAGGACTGCGGTCATAAGCAATAATCTCCATCCCAAAAGCTGAAGCAAGCTCTGCTGTCCGCTGGCCGATACTGCCAAAACCAATGATCCCCAGCGTCTTTCCCTGCAGCTCAATTAATGGGTAATCCCAGAAACAAAAATCATCAGCCTCAGTCCAGGCTCCACTCTTGACAGCCCGGTTGTGCTCACCAACATGGTGGCAGGTTTCCAGAAGCAGGGCCAGCACAAACTGAGCCACTGTATTGGTTCCATAAGTGGGCACATTGGTGACCACCACCTCATTCTCAGCTGCCGCCTCAACATCAACTACATTGTAGCCAGTGGCCAGTACTCCTATGTATTCAAGCTCCGGCAGAGCCTTAATTTTTTCTCTACTTAATTGTGTCTTATTTGTCAGCAGCACCTCTGCTCCTTTGGCTCGCTCCAGAATCTTTGACTCTGGAGTCCTCTCATAAATTTCGACCCCTCCTAATTCTTTGATTCCTTCCCAGCTTAAATCACCAGGATTTAAGGCATAACCATCTAAAACTACAATTTTCATCTATTCCGCCTCCCTTTTAATTTTAAGTTACGTCAAACCTAATAGATTAAACAAAAAGCTCCTATTCTCTACCATTAAAATAATGATAACAAATAGAAGCTCAACTTTCTATCTTATTTGATAATTATACAGGAAGATGGTGGAACTTCAATCTTGTGCAGCCCCTTTTGAAGGCTAATTTTTTTATCTGCTGTCAGCTTACCCACAGCATTATATATTCTGAGCCTTTTATTTTTCAGCTCCTCTTCCAGGTCCAGGACCAGCTCTTGATTGAGGGTGGCATTGACTATTATCAGCTCCGGCGGTAGTTTTTTCCCCGGCTTAATAACCATCTGATCATAAACAGCAATTATCTTTTTTTCTTCATTTTCACTGCTGACTAAAGGATATAGATGCCCGGGTGAAAAAGCTTTCAGCTCTCCCTCAAGCAGAACTTCTTTATGGTCCTTCCAGAAGCTGAGCCAGAAATCAGCCACAGCCAGATGTTCCTGACTCAGTTCACTTAACTTCATCGAAAACTGAGGTACTGCAAATAGAACATTTAGCAGCTGTAAGGCTGCACTAGCTGCACAGTCATCAGGATCCCACATCAGCATATCCGAATGAACTGCTGTTTCTCCAGCCAGGAGTCTTAAGTCAATTGTTCCAACCCTATTGGTCACTGCATCCCCGGGACAGTCATTAACTCTAAAGATGTTGCCATATTTTCGCATATAAGGTCCTATATATTTCTGCCTGAATTCGATCATAATTTCCGGCTTGAGCTGCTGCAGCTCTTTCCTGAGATCAAACATCAGACTGTCAACTGCCTGGTCTAAAGACTCGATATCCATTTCCGGCTCAACCTTCAACTCACTTTCTGCCTCATAAGCAAACTGATCTATAAAATCTAATTTAAGCCCATCTAAATTCCAGTCTCGAACTGCAGTTTTATAAGTCTCAATTAAATATTCTCTAACCTCCGAATATCTTGGATCAAGCACTCCTGCTCCCCTGGACTCTGCATAAAAAAGCAGTTTATCTTTAAATCTCAGCCAGGCTTTAGAATGAATCCCCACAAAAGGCACACTATACCAGAGTAGATATTTAAGCCCCAGTTTATG
This sequence comes from Halanaerobium sp., assembly GCA_003070825.1. Classification (GTDB taxonomy): domain Bacteria; phylum Bacillota; class Halanaerobiia; order Halanaerobiales; family Halanaerobiaceae; genus Halanaerobium. The sequence continues at coordinate 7,953 of QBLP01000030.1, forward strand.
TATTTTTTCAACATGTTTTTTCATATCCGGAATTCTTGCCTCTGCAACTTCCCAGTCACCACAGAATGCATAACCCCGATTATTATCCACTGTCTGCCAGCCATCATCAACAATAACCGCCTCACAGCCAAATTTCTTTGCCTTTTTGGCTTCTTTTTCAATCTCTGCTGCCTCTAAATCCTGATGAAAACTGTACCAGCTGGAATACATTGGTTCTTTAGCAGTTTGAGGTACCTGAGTCGGCTGATATCCCTCCAGACTCTGATACCAGGTAGAAATTTCTTTAATTGCCTGATAATATGGGATATCTCTACTGTCAACCCTGAGCACAGCCTGATAGCTGCTCCTCTTTTTTGAAGGCTGAGTAAAAAGAATTATCCGGCAGTTAAGCTGCCCGCTTTCTTCATTTACCCCCATTTTAAAGTTCACTGTCTCCATTGCCTCAGAATAAGCAAGGCCCAAACGGTTCTGGTCATTCTGACTTAAAAATGAAATCACCGGGGCCAGCGAGGCCGCCTTAGCAACAAATCCATCTTCCCAGTCAGCTGCCAGTGATTTATCCCGACCTGCTCCCGGATGCCAGGCGGATTGAATATCAACAAAAGGGTAGAAAAAGGAAATGCTTACCTGAGGAAACTCAATCTCTTTTTCAGCCTCAATTGAAATTTTAAAATAATCAATCTCCTCTTTTTTTAAATGCTCGACCCCAAAATTCAGCTTTTGACTCTCAGATTCAAGCTTTAGCATTTCCGGTTCCAATTTAAACATTTTGTTCAGCCCGCTTTTTGTTATTTTCTTTAATTTCACTGATCAGTTTAATAGCCTTTAAGCCTTCACTGATCGGTACCCGAGCCTCTCTATTTTCCAGTACGGCATCGATAAAATCTCTGTTCTCTAAATAATAGAGGTCCTGATCAGAATCAAATACTTCTCTTTCAACTTCTGCTCCCTGGTGATATTTAAATACCGACTTTTCTATGTTTTCAAAGTTAACTGTTAAATTCTCACAGATTACTGTCAGCTCTTTATTCCAGCTGCCGGGTACTGCACAGTTAGAGCCGGCAATACTGCCCAGCGCTCCTGATTTAAAGTGAATTAAAGAAAGGCTGTTGTCTTCAATTGTGTATCCCTCAGTCTCTCGGTGACAGACATTTGTCAGTATTCCTTCTGCACTCTGATAATCTCCAAATAAGAAAAGGGCCAGATCATAGAGGTGAATAATCTGTTCATAAATCTGACCTCCAGAAAGCTCCTGCTGCCTCCACCAGTTTGAATGAAGGGAGTTGCAGAAATAATGACCCTGCAGCAGAGCCTGCTTGCCGGCCTGACCGTTATCTATTAACTCTTTAAGTCTCTGAATCCCTGCAGCAAAGCGGTAGTGATAGCCGACCTGAGAGATAACTTCTGCTTCTTTCACGGCCTCAATCATTGATCTGGCCCGACTCTCATTGATGGCAATCGGTTTTTCAATAAAAATATTTATGCCTTTAGCCGCTGCTTTTTCCAGCTCTCCCTGATGGGCAGCTGGCGGCAGACTGATATAGAGCAGGTCTAAATCTTTTTCAGCCAGCATCTGTTCAAAATCAGAATAGGCATCTGCTTTTTCAAACTGCAGCCTCTTTATCAAATCAGCAGCCGACTTTTTGTGGCGGGAATTAACTGCTGTGATTTCAACTTCTGCCATATCACGCAGAATTTCAGCATGAATCCGAGCCATTTCACCAGCGCCTAAAAATCCAACTTTTAATTTTTTCATAATTGCTTTCTCAGCCCCTTAATTAATCAAATTTAAGTACTGTCTGTAGTGCATTATCCGGATTCTGATCAAGCATTTTAAATAATTTTTCTGCATCTTTAAAATCTTCCATATGGCTGATCAGCCCTTTTAAATCAATCTTTTTAGACTGCTGGAGATCCATTATTGTCTGATTTAAGCGCAGGCGGTCCCAGCGATAGCTGAGCTCCGGTCTGACTCCTGAAATCTGAGAACAGATCAGCTGAATTCGGTTATGGTGAAATTCTTCGCCTAAATCTAAGCCCTGAGAGTTGCCGGCAAAAAAACCGGAAGCAATTGTCTTTCCGGAATAAGTGGTAGCTTTAATTGCCTGATGAAGTGCTTTTAGGGAACCTGAAATTTCAATGCTCAGATCTGCCCCTCGACCTGCTGTCAGTTTTTTTATTTCTTTGGCTGCTTCAACTTCAGCCGGGTTGAGCACAATATCTGCTCCCATTTTTTTAGCTATCTCCAGCCGCTCCGGATTTAAGTCAAGTGCAATTACTTTGGCTCCATTTAATTTGGCCAGCTGAGATACGATCTGACCCGGTACTCCCTGACCAAAAACTGCTGCAGTTTCGCCAACATGGATATCTGCATCTAAAATTGCATTTAAGGCAATTGAGCCAATGTGAGAGAAAATCCCATAAATCGGATCAGCAGTCTCCGGCAACCGGTGCACAGCAGCAAAGTCTTCATTTAAAACTGCTGTTGTTCGGTGGCCCCAGGTACCGTAAACTATATCACCGATTTCAACTCTATCAACTTCAGCCCCAATTTCGATAACTTTACCAACTTCTTCATAACCCCAGTTTGTAATTGGATAACTGCTTTCTTCATTTACCTTATCTTCAAAAATCCTTAAGTCTGAATTCCAGCTTTTATTTAGATGGGGATTAAAACCTCGATATGAAGTTAGCTCTGTTCCAGCACTGATTCCAGAATAAAGAGTTTTAACCCTCACTTCATCCGCTTTAAGCGGCTCTTCTTCATATTCTCTAAATTCGAGCTTTCCCGGCTCAACTAAAGCCAATACTTTTCCCATAATTAATTACCCCCTGGCTTTTAACCATATATTTTGATAAGGTTCTAATTTTAGACTCAAACTTCCATTTTCAATTCGATAATTATTCCCCGAAATTATATCTCCTAACTGACTTCCATTTTCGGCTTTAAATAAATCTGCTTTAAGCTCTATGTCAACTGCTTCAGCTGAAACATTTGTCAAAGCTGTGATTTTATGCTCTGCCTGTCCCCGCTGCACTGCAAATAGCCTCCGGTCAAGCTCCAGTATTTTCTGTGGACTGGCAGGCGCAAAAGCCTGATTTTTCTTTCTCAGCTTTAATAAATTTCGGTAGCTGTCAAAGACCCGCTGTCTAAATGATCCCTCTTTCTTTAATTCTGCCAGAAGCTCGTCTCTGTCTAACTTTTCCCGGTTAATTCTTCTATTTTCCCCACTCTCTTCTACACCCTTTTGATAATTTTCTGAACCGAGCAGAGAGTGCAGATAGATTCCCGGTACTCCCTGCAGAGCCAGCATAATTACCTGTGAGGACATAAACTGTTTAACCTGTGTTCTTAAATCTTCACTTTGATCTCTGACTGCATCTACATAGCTGACATTTAACTCATAGGGGCTTTTTGAACCATCAGAATTGGTCTTATAGGAGACAAGTCCTCCTTTTGCTTTGACCTTGCTAACTACTTTTTCAATCTCCTTTTCACTTAAAATTCCCTCAACCGGCCTTAAGCCAACTCCATCATGTGAGGCGAGAAAGTTAAAAAAGTAATTACCTTCTTCCAGCTCTTCTAGAGAATCTGCCCACTCTGTCAGCTTTGCCGCATCTCCTTCTAAAAAGCTGTAGAGCACAAGTGGAGGCAGGGTGAAGTTATAGACCATATCAGCCTCATCAACATCATCCCCAAAATAACTCACATTTTCCTCGTGCGGAACATTGGTTTCAGTTAAAATTAGGGTTTCTGGAGCAGCAAGCTTAAAGATTTCTTTAAACAGCTGGATTACCTTATGAGTTTCTGGTAGGTGAATACAGCTTGTACCGAGCTCCTTCCAGAGGTAGGCAATTGCATCCAGGCGGATAATCTCTGCCCCCTGTGCAGCATAAAATAAGAGCACATCTATAATGTCGAGCATTAAATCTGTTGACTGATAATTAAGATCAATCTGATCAGGACTGAAAGTTGTCCAGACATGTTTTTCCCCGTCTCTTGTTTCCACCTCAGTTAAAAGCGGTTTGGCTCTCGGTCTGGTTACCTTAGAATAATCAAGCTCCGGATCTGCCTCAATAAAATAATCCTGATACTTACCCTGCTGTTTTTTGTATTTTTCAAACCACTCACTTTCTGCAGAAATGTGATTGATTACTGCATCAAACATTAAAGAAAAGTTGGCTCTGATATCCTCTACATCTGACCACTGTCCAAAGTCAGGATTTACCTCCTTATAATCAATAACCGAAAAACCATCATCAGATGAATAGGGAAAGAAAGGCAGAATGTGGACTGTGCTGATGCTATCTTTTAAGTTATTTGCAAAAAAGTCATTTAAGGTCTGCAGTGGAGCCTCAGCTTCAGCCTGAATATGATCTCCATAGCAGATCACAACACTGTCTTTTTCACTCAACCTGGCTGAATTTTGCTCTTGATTTCTTAATTCTGGATGCTTTTTAGCAAAATCAAGAATAAATTTTTCTAATTCAGGATAAAATTCTTCTGCAGTCTTTTGGTCCTGTCTCTTATACACATCTGA
>QBLP01000258.1 GCA_003070825.1 Halanaerobium sp.
TCATATATTTAATGGAGGTGCAGAATAATGGCGAGTAAGAAAATAACTTTAAAAATACAGGATATGAGCTGTGCTAGTTGTGCTCAAACAGTAGAAAAATCTTTAAACAAAGCTGAAGGAGTAAGTGAGGCACAGGTCAACTTTGCAGCTAAAAAAGCATATGTAACTTTTGATCCGAAGCAAAGCAGCAGAGATAAGCTGATTGAAGTTGTTGAAAACAGTGGTTATGGTGTTAAAGAAGAAAAGGCAAAGACTTCTTTTAAAGTAGGTGGAATGACCTGTGCCAGCTGTTCATCAGCAGTAGAAAAGGCTCTAAATAAAAGTGAAGGTGTTTATCAAGCCAATGTTAATATTGCAACTGAAAAAGGTAGTGTAGAATACAATCCAGAGCTTTTAAGCAAAAATGACTTTAGAGAAATTGTTAAGAATTCTGGTTATGAATTGCTCAGTTTTGAAGATGAAGAAAAAGAAAAAATTAGTGAGAGTTCTGAGGATGAACTGAGTGATGACATGAAAAAAGTTAAGGAAGCAAAGAAAAAAATGTGGGGTACCTGGGCTTTTACAATTCCGATTATGCTCTGGATGATTCCAGAGATGTTCTTTGGTATTGCCTGGCCTAATATGCAGATTTTTAATTTAGGAATGATTGTTTTAGCAATTCCTCCACTTTTTGTTTTTGGACGCAAAACTTTTATCACTGCCTATAGAGCAGTCAGCCACGGCAGTGCCAATATGGATGTCTTAATTGCAATGGGTACTGGTGCGGCCTTTATAACCGGACCTGCAGTTTTCTTTACTCCGATTGCCAATTATGCTGGAGTTTCGGCAATGATTATGGCTTTTCATTTAACCGGACGTTATATTGAAGAAACAGCCAAAGGTAGAGCTTCACAGGCTATTCGAAAATTACTGGAGCTGGGAGCTAAGACAGCAACAATCATTGAAAACGGGCAAGAAAAAGAAATTTCTATTGAAGATGTGCAGCCCGGAGATATTATGCTGGTTAAACCAGGCGAAAAAATACCCACTGACGGAGAAATAATAGATGGGCAAACAACTGTTGATGAGTCAATGGCAACTGGAGAATCAATGCCTGTTAAGAGAACTGAGGGAGATGAAGTAATTGGTGCTACTGTTAATCAGAATGGATTGATTAAGGTAAAGGCAACTAAAGTTGGTAAAGATACTTTCCTTTCTCAGGTAGTGAAAATGGTGGAGGAAGCTCAGGGAACCAAAGTTCCGATTCAAGAATTTGCTGATAAAATTACAGGAATTTTTGTACCAACAGTTTTGATCATTGCGGTCTCGACCTTTTTATTATGGCTGATCTTTCCAGAGGCTCTGCGGGAAGTTGGATTCTGGGCTCAATCATTTCTGCCCTGGGTTGATCCGACTTTAGGAACATTTACTCTGGCAATTTTTGCAACAATTGCTGTTTTAGTAATCGCCTGCCCCTGTGCTTTAGGTCTGGCAACTCCAACGGCTCTGATGGTGGGAAGTGGAATTGGAGCCGAAAATGGTGTATTGATCCGTAAAGGTGAGGCAATTCAGACTATGAAAGATGTGCACACAATTGTTTTTGATAAAACTGGAACCATTACCAAAGGTAAACCAGAGGTAACAGATATAACTGCAGCCTCAAACAGCAGTGAACAGGAATTACTGCAGTTGGCAGCAAGTGTAGAAGCAGGTTCTGAACATCCGCTGGGAGAAGCAATAGTTAGGGGAGCAAAAGATAGAGATATTGAATTAAAAGAAATTAATAATTTTAATTCTGTTACCGGTAAAGGAGTTAAAGCAGAAGTTGAAGGTAAAGAGGTACTTGTTGGAAGTAGAAAATTAATGGAATCAGCTGGAATTGATTCCTCTGATTTTGAAGACGAATTACAGAGGTTAGAAAATGAAGCTAAAACTGCAATGATGGCTGCAGCTGATGGTAAAATGCTGGGAATAGTTGCTGTAGCAGATGCTTTAAAAGAAGATTCGGTTCAGGCAATTGCTGAACTTAAAAAATTGGGTTTAGAAACAGCCATGATTACCGGTGATAATCAGCGTACAGCTGAGGCAATAGCTAAAGAGGTAGGAATTGATCATGTAGTTGCCGAAGTAATGCCCGATGGCAAAGTAGATAAGGTAAAAGAACTGCAATCTGAATTTGGAGTTATTGCAATGGTTGGTGATGGAATTAATGATGCACCGGCATTAACTCAGGCCAATGTTGGAATTGCTATTGGTACAGGTACAGATATTGCAATTGAATCTTCAGATATCACCCTGGTACGTGGAGATCTATCTTCTGTAATCACAGCAGTCAAACTTTCAAGAGCAACCTTTAAGAAAATCAAGCAAAACTTATTCTGGGCTTTCTTCTATAATCTAATCGCAATTCCGATTGCAATTATGGGATTATTACACCCTGTAATAGCTGAAATGGCAATGGCTACAAGTTCAATCAGTGTTGTTACCAATGCCAATCTTTTAAGAAGAGAAAATGTTCAGGCTGATTATAAATAAAATAGATTAATAATTATCGGATATGATATAATAAAATAGAAGAGGAGTGGTTTGATGAATTCCTTATGTGATTTGGATAAAAAAGAGCTAATAACTCGTTTAAGAAGAATAGAAGGTCAGGTTCGTGGTCTACAGCGAATGGTCGATGAAGAAAAATACTGTGTTGATATCCTGCATCAGATAAATGCTGTTCAGGGTGGGCTCAAAAAAGTTGGACTTAAGATTTTAGACAAACATGTCCACGGCTGTGTTCAGAGAGCAGTTAAAAATGAAGAGGGCGATGAGATTATTGATGAACTGATGGATGTGCTGGCCAAGTTTACTGATTAATAGATAAACGACTATTTAAATCTGTCTCTTATACACATCT
>QBLP01000259.1 GCA_003070825.1 Halanaerobium sp.
ACTTATTATACAATACTCTTAAAGAAAATGAAAAACAGAGCATAAATGCAACAATTAAACTAAATCAATTAAATAATGATTTAGAATCAGAAATTAATGATTCTGAAATAAAGCTTAAAGTAGAAAATTTAAATTTCTCTCACTGATTCCCTTTCAATCAATTCTGTGGGGATAACTGATTTAGTTGATTTCTTTTCAGGATTTTGGATGCGCTCAAATAATTTTCGTGCAGCTTCCTGGCCCATTCCTTCTTTATCGACAGAAATAGTGCTAATTGACGGCGAAGTAAAAGCAGTGAGTTCAATATTATCAAAGCCAATAATTGAAATATCCTGAGGAACCTTAACTCCATATTTATTAAAGGTCTGCAATAGCCCAATCGCAGTTGCATCATTGGCCGCAAAAATAGCAGTAGGAAGTTTTTCTTCCTTTAGGAATTCTTTTGCCAGTTTTTGGCCCATATCCTGGCCAAATTCACTTTTAATTTTTACGAAATGACTATTAATTTCTAAATCATTTTCCATCATTTCTAATTTAAAAGCCTTGTATCTTTCTTCAAAACTGGGATGGCTCAGAGGTCCTCCTGCATAACCAATATTTTTGTGGCCCATACTAATTAAATAATTAACTGCTTTCATTGCTCCCGAAAAATTATCAGAAACAATGGAATCCATAATCGGAGAGCTTAAATAATTATCAACTAAAACTGTTGGAAACTTAAGTTTTTCAATGGCTCTAATCATTTTTTGATTGATATCAGCTCCAGCCAGAATTAAACCATCAACTTTATTCTGACTGATAATAGCAGGAACTTCTTTATTATCCAGGGCATCAAGTATAATTGTAGAAAACAAAAGATTATAATCAAAATTTTCAACTTCTATTTCCACTCCTGCAATAACCCTGGTATAAAAGGGATTATTAAAAATAGGAATATGATTTCGACTCATGAGAAAAGCAATATTATGAGTTTTTAAATTTGCCTGAGAATGGAAAGAAAAATAGCCCATTTCTTTAGCAATATTTAAGACTTTCTGTCTGGTAACAGGAGAGACACCACCTTTATCATTCAGTGATTTAGAAACTGTTGAGATTGATACTTCTGCTTTTTCAGCAATATCTTTAATTGTAACACTCATAATAATTCTTCCTTTCTATTGTGTTATTCTAAATTATAGAAACTAATAAAACTAAATAATTTGTACTCCATTTTATCTTTTGATATAATTTATTCGGGATGGAGTACATTGCGGCTCTTTTAAAAGAGTAACGCTCTAACATTGTGTACTCCGTCCTTTTTTTCTTTTGTTTGATAAATTTGTTCATAATAGGTGGATTAGGCTAGTTCCTTTCTTGCGGCTCTATTTACTAGAGTAACGCTTTCTTTAAGACTGCCATCCACCTGTTTCTATCATCAGAGACGTCAAATAGGACGCTGCGAATCAACGCTAATCCAATAGGGCACGCCTGATGATAATTTAAATAAATCTAACCAAGGAGCTGATTATTGTGGAACATCAAAACTATGTATTTGTCGGTGTTGATACTCACAAAAACCAGCATACTGCCTGTGTCTTAAGCTGTTTTCATCAAAAATTGGGTTTAACTCAAACTCCCAATAACCCAACCAATTTCGACAGTTTTATTCAGGATATTAATTCATTTAAATCTCCTGATAAAAAACTTGTCTTCGGCCTTGAAGATACCCAAGGACTCGGCCACTCTCTTGCACAGTGGCTTTTAGATCAGGGCTATACTGTTAAAGAAATTAACCCTGCTCTAACCAAAAGAGAAAGGCATCATAGTGCTAACCCTGACAAATCTGATGAAATTGACGCTGAAGCCATTGCTAATGTATTACTGACAGATTTCAATGAGCTTCCTGATGCTATCTATGATGCTAATTTTAAAGCAATCAGACAGCTCAATAACCAGCGTCAGACTTTTATTAAAGAACAAACTAAACTTAAAAACAGATTCCACAATTTAATTCACCAACAATATCCTGAATACAAAAAGTTCTTTAGTGATCCATTTGGTAAAACGGCTATAGCTTTTTATGAAAAATTCCCTCATCCCGCAGATCTTAATTATTATGGAGAGGATAGGCTACAAAAATTTCTTAATAATCAGGCTAAATCTATAGGTAACGATAAAGCTGCCACTATACTTTCTCTGGTAGATAAAGATAAAAAGAAAACTGCTGATGCTGAAGCCAGAAATACTATCATCATAGGTATCATTGAGCAATTACGAGTACTTTCTAAATCACTTGAAAAGATCAATGATCAGCTTGAAAAAACCGTTAAAGAAAGTCAATATCAGCTGACAACCATGCCTGGTATTGGTTTCAAACTAGCTGCACTATTTATCTCCAATATTAAAAATATTGATAGATTTGAATCAGCCAGTAAATTAGCACGTTTTGCAGGTTTAGCCCCAGTAGAACATAGTTCTGGTACTTCTAAAAATTTAAGTTACAAAAAGTATGGATGTCGTGATTTAAACCATGCTTTTCATTTGCTTGCAGTTCAACAAATTGGCAGCAGTATCAATGGTAAGATTAAAAATCCTGTTTCCTACAAATACTACCAGAAAAAGCTTCAAGAAGGCAAATCACAAAAAGTAGCTTTAACCTGTCTTGAAAGACGTTTAGTTGATATTATCTATGCCATGATGAGGGATAGATCCGCCTACAAATTACCTAAAAATATTAATTATGAAGTGCTAGATAAAGCAGGCTAAATCAAGTTTCTAGTAATCTTAAAAACTAATATTTAATCCTTGGATATCCCTATGCTAAATTTCAGTACCATTCTTTACCATGGAAATTTTTAACTTGACATAGGACGTTTCTGTCTCTTATACACATCT
>QBLP01000260.1 GCA_003070825.1 Halanaerobium sp.
CTCTGTACTTATTACAGCAAGTAAATAAAAAAAGATTCATCTTTGATTTAAAAAAATAAAGAGGAGATGATTTGATGAAAAAAATATTTGTTCTGGACACCAATGTGTTGTTAAATGACCCGCGCGCCATCTATAGTTTTGAAGATAATGATGTTATTATCCCACTGGCTGTTTTAGAAGAAATTGATAATTTGAAGACAAAAAGTTCAGATTTAGGTTATAATGCCCGCGAAAGTTCAAGAATTTTAGAAGAAATTAGAGCTAAGGGTAATCTGCACGACGGGGTAGAGTTGGATTCAGGTGGAACTATTAAAATTGTTATCAATGGTGGACTCGAACTTCCCGAAGGATTGAGCTCCAGTAAGATGGATAATCGAATCATCTCAACTGCAATTCACCTTCAGAAAGAAAACTCAGATAAAAAGGTAGTAATGATCTCTGATGATATCAATCTGCGCTTAATCTGTGATGCCTATGGTCTGGAGGCAGAAGAGCATAATTCAAGCAGATTGAAGGAAGAAGAAATATATTCAGGCTTTAAGGAAATTAGCTGCAGTTCTTCGTTAATCGATAAATTTTTTAAGGAAGAAAAAATTTCTCCAGCAGAACTGGATCAGCTCGATGACTCACTTTATCCAAATGAATTTGTACAGCTGACAGCTGATGATCGAAATAAAAATACTGCTCTGGCCCGATTCGATGGCGAAAATCTGGTTACTCTCCGCTATAATAAGAGTCAGCCGGCAAAAATTAGAGCCAGAAATAGGGAACAGCAGCTTGCTCTTGAACTGCTGCTTGATGATGAAATTAAACTGGTGACTATGTCAGGTAAAGCTGGTACAGGTAAAACCTTACTGGCAATAGCAGCAGGTCTGGCAAAGGCGGTAGATGAGCAGACTTATTCCAAGCTGCTTGTGGCTCGACCAATCCAGCCAATGGGTAAAGAAATGGGCTTTTTACCGGGTGATGTTGAAGAAAAAATGGGCCCCTGGATGCAGCCTATTTTTGATAATCTGGACTTTATTGTTCACCGCAATAAAAATGCAGATTATGCCTATCAGAAATTACTTGATAAAGATTTAATTCAGGTTGAACCGTTAACCTATATTAGAGGGCGGTCTGTTCCAGATCAGTTTATAATAATCGATGAAGCACAAAATCTATCTTTACATGAGGTTAAAACAATAGTGACCAGAGCTGGAGAAGGGTCTAAATTAGTCTTTACCGGTGACCCTTATCAGATTGATAATCCATATTTGAACTTTCATAAGAATGGATTAAATTATCTTGCTCATAAATTTCATGATCAAAAAATTGCCGGTCACATTATGCTAAAGGAAGGAGAAAGATCTGAACTTGCCGAGATTGCAAGTGATCTTCTTTAAACTAGGAGTTGTATTTAATGAAAAAAGTTTTTAGGTTAATAATAATCTCTGCTCTTTTACTGGGGATTTTAATTCCAGTTGTTGATCATTTTTATCAGGAGGAAGAAAAGGCAGCTGTAACCATGGCTCAGGAGAGCAGAGATAGAACTATCAATGAATTATTTAAATTAGCAGAGGAAGCTTATTATGAAGGGAATTATTCTACGGCCGAAAACTATTATCAGGAGATAATTGAACTTTCTCCGTTTAATTTAGAAAGCAGGCGTAATCTGGCTGTAATCTATAATGATCAGAATAAACTGCAGGCAGAAAATAAGACGCGGATGCAGTTAACGATTTTAAGTAATCAGAACCAGGACTATTTGGATCTGGCAGTTAATTTTTATGAGCTCAACAATCAGCTTGCCTCAAATTATATTTTGGAAAATAAGGTTGATGAGCAGCTGGAGCAGGAATCTCTGCGTTACCAGAAATATTATTACTTGATTAAGAATGATTTAGATTTAGATAACCTTGATAAAGCAGAAGAATATTTGATGAAAATCACTAATTTAAAAGTTAATCAGTCGGAAGTTTATCTACTTAGTGCAGAACTAAACCGGAAAAAGGATAATTTTAAGCAGGCATTTAATAATTATCAGTCAGCCTATGAGGAAAATAGAGGTCAGACATATCTCTTTAAAAATATGGCTGAGATGCTTGAACTTGCCGGTGAAGAAATTGAAGCTTATAATTACTGGCAGCGGACCCTTTCTTATGGCTGGTTTAGAGACTTAGCCTATCAGAAAATTAATCAATATCAGGATAAATATCCTCAGCTAAAACCTGATGCTGAAGATCAAGAAGAACCAGAAGAAATTAATCCGTTTACTTTAGAGGCTTCCTGGCGTGAAGTTGAAGAACTAAAAAATCAGGAAGAAAATCAGCTGCTGAGAATTGGACTCCAGGAAAATAATGAACATCTTCTTTTCCAGTATTCAGATCCTTTTTCAGTAGTTTATGATGGTAAAATTATCTATCGAGCTGAGCCGCGAAAAAATTATCTGCTCGAAATAGAAGCTGGATCAATATTTATTCGAACTGAGGAGGAAAGATTAAGGCTCGGCAGCTCTGATCTTGAATATCAGATTTACAGCAGTCAGCAAAATTCTTCCTTTTATGTCTATAATATTAATTATGGTCAGGGATATTTCTGGCAGGGGAGCGGCAACAGACAGTACAGAGGTAATATGATCATCAAAGGTGAAGGAGAAGAGTTTACCCTAATTAATCAGGTTGAACTGACACCCTATTTGGTTTCTGTAGTTCCTTCAGAAATTTATGCCAGCTGGCCAGAGGAAGCCTTAAAGGCCCAGGCTGTAGCAGCTAGAAGTTATACGCTCAGCAATTTAGGACGCCACAGCAGTGATGGTTATGATCTCTGTTCAAGTGTTCACTGTGCAGCCTATAATGGGATAATGAGTGAAAATGAGCGCACTACAGAAGCAGTTTTATCAACTCAGGGAGAAAGTGCAGT
>QBLP01000261.1 GCA_003070825.1 Halanaerobium sp.
TACCTATTGGCGAGGGATAATATGTATGGTAGCTGTCTTTAGTCAAAATATTCACCCCTTATATATTTCAAGTCAGATGGAGTTTTAAAGCGCTCTAGATAAGCTTCTGCCAGAATAATCATCTCTCTCCGGCTCATTATTCTATCTTCAACAAAAATGTCTTTTAGAGCAGCGGGTATTAATTTCAATTCTTCAGCTCTCTTTAAATAGTTTTCCTGCTCCATTTCTAGAACCCGCTGACTTTCAGCTGCCAGCAGCAGTTTTAAAGCAGCGGTTGTACTTAGCTTCTGCTTTTTACTTAAGGTTTCTAAACTGCCGGGCACCCATTCATAAAGAATTTCTGCCTCTTTTTTTTGCATAATTTTTAAAACAATAGCTGTAAATTCTTTTTCGGTTGGTGGGATATTCAGTTTGAAATTATTATTATAACCACCAATGGTAATTCCCCAGGAAAGAAGTTTTTCCAGACTCTGAAGGAGCTTTTTATCTTTGACAATTGGAGCTTCTGCAGGATAATTACTAAGTTCAATATTAAGCCGAGACCGAATCTTATCCAGACTTGCTTGATCTTCAGCAAGTTCAAGCAGAGATTTATCTTTATTTAAAGCTTCTGCAGCAGTAACTGCAGCTGCTTCAGCAGTGTTCATCCCTACTGGTAAAACTCTACTGCTGGCGGCTGCCAGTGAACTATAACCACTGCTCCGCCCAACTATCATTAAATTTTTGTTTTTACGGGCAATTAAAGACCGCAGAGGTATCCCGTAATAATCAGGGTTAAAAAGCACAAAACCAGGATAATCATGGGCAGCCGCCTGATAATCTAGTGGATAAGAAGCTAAAGTGATGGTATCAGGAAAAATTTTCTGCCGGAATAAGTCTCCTACTTTTAACTGATATTCTGTTAAAAAATGTCTGCTTTCTCTTCGATATAGTTCTGGTGGTAGTTTATCTAAACTGGCTCCTGAAAATCCCTCTAGATTTCGCTGAAGATAGGATAAAATCAATTCCGCTTCTTCTGCAGCATTCTTCTTTGCCTGCTGGAGAGAAGGCTCCGAAAGAGGATCGACATTAAAAAGCAGTAAAGCATTGATATAAGCATCATAGCCACCATTATTCTCGATGAAAACTATATTTAAGCCCCGCAGTCTTAAATTGTCAGCCTGAGGCTGATAGCTTTTTCCAAAGTTAGAAAAGCCCCAGGCATGATCATCTCGAAAATGACTTGCCTGATATTTATTATTTCTAACAGCCTGCTTTAGTAGAGCCGGTTTAACATCTGAAAACCTTAAAATTTGAGTAGAAGCCATCCAGCTATTTTTTAAATTAATATCAGCTGTACCCAGAAAAAAATCCTCACCAGCTGCAGCTGCCAGGTCACCGTCCTGAGAGGCGTCAATGTAATAATCAGCAGTTAAATTATATAGTTGACTATCCTTTTTTACTTTTATAGATTCAATACTTCTATTTTTGGTTTTAACCTGCTGTAGCTCGACAGAATTTATAACCTTGATATTTTCTTCTGCAGCCAGCATTTCCGAAAATGCTGTTTCTGCTTTCTGAGGAGAAAAAGAGATAGCTGAACCAACTTTTTGATGCCAGCGTGTAAATAAACCCTGATTTATATTATTAGATTTCTGGTCGTAATTTAAATCAAGGAAATTTAAGGCGGCATAAGTCATCAGGCCGCCTGGTTTTTCCCTGGTCATGACCAGAGTGACTTTTTTGCCTTCCTCTGCAGCAGCAACAGCCGCCATTACTCCTTCTGGTTCAGCTGAATAAATCAAAATCTCACTATTGATTTCTTTATTAATTTCTTCCGCGGCAGAATTTACAGGCAGACAAATTACAGCCAGTATTAGGATCATGATTAATTTTAAAAGTATTTTTCTCTTATTCAGCATCTCTTTTCTCCTCTATTGATTGCTCAAATGATTAGAACTTAGCATTACCTGGTGTACGAGGGAAGGAAATAACATCTCTAATATTCTGCATTCCAGATAAATACATCAGCAGTCTTTCAAAACCAAGGCCAAAACCAGAATGGGGAACTGAACCATATTTTCTAATGTCTAAAAACCAATCATATTTTTCCAGGTCCATATCCAGCTCTTCCATTCTACTTTTTAATTTATCGTATCTTTCTTCCCGCTGACTACCCCCAACAATCTCGCCAACTCCTGGTACCAGACAGTCCACTGCAGCAACTGTTTTACCATCATCATTCTGGCGCATATAAAAAGCTTTAATTTCTTTTGGATAATCTTTAACCATTATTGGCTTTTTAAAATGTTCTTCTGTCAGGTATCTTTCATGCTCAGACTGCAGATCGACACCCCAGCTGACCGGATATTCAAAATCCTGTTCACTGTTTTCTAAAATTTCAATTGCCTCAGTATAAGTGATCCGGCCGAAATCAGCCTCAATAATATTTTCAATCATTTCGCGGCGGCCCTCATCAATCCACTGGTTAAAGAAGTCCATTTCTTCCTCGGCTTCTTTTAGGGCAAATTTAAATAAATTTTTAATAAAATCTTCCATTAAAGTCATCATCTCATCTAAATTACAGAAAGCCATTTCTGGCTCAATCATCCAGAATTCTGAAGCGTGGCGGGATGTATTAGAATTTTCTGCTCTAAAAGTTGGTCCAAAAGTATAAACATCTCCCAGAGCTGTAGCCAGCAGTTCTGCCTCCAGCTGTCCACTAACCGTGAGCCCGGTCTCCTGAGTAAAGAAATCCTGAGAATAGTCAATTTCACCTTTTTCGGTGCGGGGAAGATTTTCAAAATCAAGTGTGGATATTTTAAAAACTTCTCCTGCACCCTCTGCATCTCCAGAGGTGATAATTGGAGTATGAATGCTGTCTCTTATACACATCT
>QBLP01000031.1 GCA_003070825.1 Halanaerobium sp.
GAATCAACCGCAGTTTTTTATTATAATTAAAGCAGAAGAAGATAAGCTTTAATAGATTAATGTTCTGTTTAGAGGCGAAAATCTAAGAGAGGTGAGCAAGTTATGTTAAGAAAGCTCAAAAATCTCAAGGGATTTACAGTTCACGGACGCAGTGAAGATCTGGGAAAGGCTAAAGACTTTTACTTTGATCAGCATTATTTTGTAATGAGATATCTTGTTATTGAAACAGGCAGCTGGCTTCAGCACGAGAAAACTTTAATTTCTACTGAGTCATTTGAGGAAATCAATTATCAAAATCAGGAAATCATAGTTGACCTGACAGCTGAAGATTTAGAGGCGGGTCCAAGCATCGAAAAGAATAAGCCTGTTTCTAAAGTGATGGAAGAAAAAGTTGTTAAACACTATGACTGGCCAATTTACTGGGCGAGTCCTCATCCTGCTGATGGCCCTGCAATTCAGGCTGGGAGTATAATCAGAGAGAAGTTGTTCAATTTTGAGAAACTAACTGATGAGGAGAAACAGGCGGAAGAAGATGAAGTAGAATCCAATCTGCGGAGCTTTAATGAGATTCGCGGTTATCACATTCAGGCTGAAGATAAAGAATTTGGCCACTTAGAAGACCTCTTTGTTGATGAAGAAAACTGGGCAATTCGTTATCTGCTGATTGATACCAGAAATATTCTGCCGGGTAAAGATGTGCTGATAGCTCCGGAGTGGCTGCAGAATATCAGTTGGAATAAAGAAAGATTATATGTCAGCAAAACTAAAGAAGAAATCAAAAATGCCCCGGAATATAAGGAAGAAAAATCAGACCGGCTTGTCCATCGGGACTACGAAGAAAAACTTTATGATCACTATAATGAAATTAAATACTGGCAGCGGTAAAAAAAGCCCTTAAATGGGCTTTTTTTTATTGTAATCTTTTTGGACCTGGTTAAAAATATTTAATTCACAAAGTTTCCGAAAATAAGACTTTAAATCAGTAATGATTATTGCTATAATAGAAGAACAGGACTAAACATACATTCACTTATTTTAATTTTTGTCATTAATTTTACTGAAAATTTAAATTTAAAGGTGTATAATAATAAATTGAAGCAATTGATTGAAAGAGATTTTTTCACTGATAAAGTAGATAGTTCTGCAGGATGTCGATTATAATATTGGGGGGATTTTTGTGAAAGAAGGACAATTTAAATTAAAGGCCCCTTTTGAGCCCAAAGGTGATCAGCCTGAGGCAATAGAAAAACTGGCTGAAGGAATAAAAAAGGGCTACCGCCACCAGACTCTGCTTGGTGCTACCGGTACCGGGAAAACTTTTACCATGGCTAAACTGGTGGAAGAGGTAAATAAACCAACTCTGGTTATTGCCCATAATAAGACCCTGGCAGCTCAGCTGACCAGCGAGTTTAAGGAGTTTTTTCCTGAAAATGCAGTTGAATATTTTGTAAGTTATTATGATTATTATCAGCCTGAAGCCTATGTGCCCCAGACTGATACCTATATAGAAAAAGATGCTTCTGTTAATGATGAAATTGAAAAGCTCAGACTTTCAGCTACAACTTCACTTTTTGAGAGGCGTGATGTGCTGATTGTGGCCAGTGTTTCCTGTATCTATGGTCTTGGTTCTCCTGATGACTATTTAAATCTCTCCCTTGATTTAAAAGTAGGAAAGATTATGGACCGCAAGGAGATAACCAGAAGCCTGACCTTTATGCAGTACAGCCGCAATGATATGGACACTTCCCGCGGCCATTTTCGAGTTAAGGGAGATGTTGTTGATATTTTCCCGGCGTACCGTGATATAGCAATCCGGGTTGAGCTATTTGGGGATGAGATTGACCGCATAACCAGGATTAATACAGTGACCGGTGAGGTTGAAGCTGAGATAAATGAGATGACAATTTATCCGGCCAGCCACTTTGTTACGCCAGAGGATAAGGTTAAGAGGGCAATCAAGACAATTTCAGCTGAGCTTGAGGAGCGTTTAAAGGAGCTACGGGCAGAAAACCGGCTGGTCGAGGCCCAGCGTCTGGAACAGCGGACCCGCTATGACTTAGAAATGCTGGAGCAGATGGGCTTTTGTTCAGGAATTGAGAACTATGCCCGTCATCTGGCAGGACGCGAACAGGGCTCCAGACCGATGGCCCTTTTGGATTATTTTCCTGATGATTTTATGGTAATTATTGATGAATCACATATGACAGTGCCTCAGATTGGAGGGATGTTTGCCGGTGACCGCTCCCGCAAGGAAAAGCTGGTGGAATATGGCTTCCGTCTACCTTCAGCTCTGGATAATAGACCACTGAATTTTGAAGAGTTTGAAGAAGTTGTACCCCAGGCTGTTTATGTTTCAGCTACTCCGGGACCCTATGAGGAAAAGAACAGCCAGCAGATAGTGGAGCAGATTATTCGTCCAACCGGGTTGGTTGATCCGGAAATTGTTGTCCGGCCAACAAAAAGCCAGATTGATGATCTACTGGAAGAAATTCGCCAGGTTGTAGGAGATGGAGAAAGAGTGCTGGTCACAACTCTGACTAAAAAGATGTCCGAGGATCTGACCGAATATCTGGCAGAAGCCGGAATTAGAGTCCGCTACCTGCATTCGGATATTGACACGATTGAGCGTTCAGAGATTATTCGCGATCTGCGGCTGGGAGAGTTTGATGTACTGGTAGGAATCAACCTCCTGCGGGAGGGTCTCGACCTGCCCGAAGTTTCCCGGGTGGCAATTTTAGATGCCGATAAAGAAGGATTTCTCCGTTCGGAACGCGCCCTGGTTCAGACTATCGGGCGAGCTGCGCGTAATGTCGGTGGTAAGGTAATTATGTATGCTGACAAGATAACTGATTCGATGCGGAATGCGATCGATGAAACTGAAAGAAGGCGTGAAATCCAGATTCAGCATAATAAGGATAATGATATTACTCCGGAGACAATTATCAAACCTGTGCGCGAAGTAGTGCGGCCGGTGGATATGGTAGTTTCTGAGGATAAGAGCCGCTATTATGATAAGAGTCAGGATAATGAAAATCCAAATGACAACAGCCAGAATTATGATCAGATGAGCAGCAAAGAAATTCAACATTTAATTATAGATTTAGAGGATGAAATGGAAGAGGCAGCCGATAACCTGGAATTTGAAATAGCTGCCCAGATCAGAGACGAAATTGAAGAGTTGGAAGCAAAATTGGAAAAGAAATAGGGTTTGTGAAAAGTATAATTATAACCAGGTCCAAAACATGCGTTTTGAACCTGGTACGAATATATAAAAGAGGTGTAATTATAAATGGGATTAGATCGTTTGATAGTTAAGGGTGCAGAAGAGCACAACCTTAAAAAAGTAGATTTGGATATACCGCGGGATAAACTGGTGGTTATTACTGGCCTCAGTGGTTCCGGCAAGTCTTCACTGGCTTTTGACACTATTTATGCAGAAGGTCAGCGGCGCTATGTGGAATCACTTTCTGCCTATGCCCGGCAGTTTTTAGGCCAGATGGAAAAACCAAAGGTAGAATATATTGAAGGACTTTCTCCTGCAATTTCTATTGATCAGAAGACAACCAGCCGCAATCCGCGTTCAACCGTTGGTACAGTAACAGAAATTCATGATTATCTGCGCCTGCTCTATGCCAGAGTTGGGATCCCACACTGTCCAATCTGTGGCAAGGAAATCAAGTCACAGACAGTTGATGAGATAGTTGATCAGGTGCTGGAGCTGCCGGAGAGAACCAAGATTCAGGTGCTGGCGCCAATTGTTCGCGGCCGCAAAGGTGAACATGAGCGTACTTTTCTTCAGGCTCAGCGGGACGGATTTGTTAGAGCCAGAGTCGACGGTGAAACAATCCTGTTGGAAGATGCAGAAAAACTGGATAAAAACTTTAAACATGATATTGAGATTATAGTTGACCGGCTGGTAATTAAGGATGGAATCAGGGAGCGCCTGGCTGATTCAGTCGAAACAGCTCTTGATTATGCTGATGGTCTGGTAATGATCGATGAGATTGAGGGGGAAGTTACAACCTACAGTGAAAAATTTGCCTGCCCCGAGCATAATATCAGCCTGGAAGAAATGTCTCCCCGCATGTTTTCATTTAACTCCCCCTATGGAGCCTGTGATAACTGTGATGGCCTGGGAGTTAAAAAAGAATTTGACCCGGATTTAATTTTAGACCGGGATAAATCAATAGCTGATGGAGGTATTATACCCTGGGCTAACTCATCCAGCCGCTACTATCCAGCCCTGCTGGAAGCAATGGCTGAGGAGTACGATTTCAGCCTGGAAACAAAGATTAAGGATTTAGATAAAGAGATTATTGATAAGCTGGTTTATGGTGATGACAAAAAGATAACCTTTCCTTATACAAACCGCTACGGCAGAACCAGGGACCACACAACCCGCTTTAAGGGAATTACCGGTTATCTCAAGGAAAGAATGAATAAGTCAGACAGTGCTTCAACCCACAGAAAGATGGAAAGATATATGAACGAAATTCCCTGTCATGTCTGTGAAGGTCAGCGTCTAAAGCCAGAGGTGCTGGCAGTGACTGTTGGCGGAATTTCGATTGCCAAATTCAGCTCATTTACCATCAAGGAGGCCCATGATTTTCTGCAGGGGGTTGAGCTGGATGACAGAAGAGCAAAAATTGGTAAGGAAATTTTAAAGGAGATCAGAGAAAGGCTACGCTTTCTGCTCGATGTTGGTCTCGATTATTTGAGCCTGGACCGCTCTGCCGGTACGCTTTCTGGAGGAGAAGCCCAGCGGATCAGACTGGCAACCCAGATTGGCTCTGGCCTGATGGGAGTTTTATATATTCTTGATGAGCCGAGTATCGGGCTTCACCAGCGGGATAATAACCGTTTGATCAGTACTTTAGAGCACATCAGAGATCTGGGGAATACCGTGATAGTTGTTGAGCATGATGAAGATACAATTCGTTCGGCAGACTATATTATCGATATGGGCCCTGGAGCCGGCAAACATGGTGGTGAGATTGTTGCCGAAGGCAGTCTGGAAGATGTAATTGCTGAGGAGCGCTCACTTACCGGCCAGTATCTTTCCGGGAAAAAGAAAATTCATGTACCTGAAGATAGATACGAGGCAGGAGAGAGCTGGCTAAGCATCAAAGGAGCCAGACAGCACAATCTTAAAAATATAGATGTGGATTTTCCTCTGGGTACTTTCACCTGTGTGACCGGAGTTTCTGGTTCAGGAAAGAGCACACTGATTAATAACACCCTCAAAAGAAAAATGATGCGAGAACTTCATGATTCAACTCTGCATCCAGGTGAGCACGATGAGGTTATTGGAATGGATCAGATTGATAAAGTAATAAATATTGATCAGTCACCAATTGGTAGAACTCCCCGCTCAAATGCGGTAACCTACACTAAGGTCTTTAATTATATCAGAGATGTATTTGCCAGTACTCCGGAAGCAAAACAGCGCGGCTACGAAATCGGCCGCTTCAGCTTTAATGTTAAGGGTGGCCGCTGTGAAGCCTGTAAGGGTCAGGGAATCGAAGAGATCGAAATGCACTTTCTGCCTGATGTTTATGTACCCTGTGATGTCTGTAATGGTAAGCGCTACAACCGTGAAACCTTAGAGATTAAATATAAGGGGAAGACAATTGCTGATGTGCTTGATATGACTGTAGAAGAGGCAGTTGAGTTTTTTGAAAATATTGAGCCAATTCGCCGCCGTCTGCAGACCCTCTATGATGTTGGACTTGGCTATATTCGACTCGGTCAGCCGGCAACTACTTTTTCTGGTGGTGAAGCTCAGCGGATTAAAATTGCCAAAGAGCTGGGTAAGAGAAGTACGGGCGAAACTCTCTATTTGTTGGATGAGCCGACAACCGGACTTCACTTTGCCGATATCAAAAAGCTGCTTGAGGTACTGCACCGCCTGCGCGAAGATGGCAACACAGTAATTGTAATCGAGCATAATCTGGATGTAATTAAATCAGCTGATTATTTAATTGATCTCGGTCCTGAAGGAGGAGAAAAGGGTGGAGAAGTAGTTGCCACCGGTACTCCCGAAGAAGTGGCTCAAAACGAAAATTCCTATACCGGTAAGTTCTTGAAAGAAGTGCTGTAGGTATTCATTTATTCATTGGTACCAGGTCCAAAACGCCCATTTTGGACCTGGTACAGGATAAATATTTCACAAATACTATTCCATTTAATGGGTTAATATGATATAATATTATACAATAAATCCATTAAATGGAAGGTGATAAAATGTCAAGAGAAAAGAGGCCATGGTACCCGGGAGCAGTCTATCATATTGTCAGCAGAGGTAATCGCCAGGGACATCTGTTTAGAGATCAATTGGATTTTGATTTTTATTTGGATATTTTGAGAAAAGCTAAAGCTAAATATGGATTTGAGTTGCTTTCATATTGTCTAATGACTAATCACATTCACCTTCAGCTTAAAACTGGAGAGGTTAAGATTGGGAAATTAATGCATTACATCAATCTTCTTTATGCAAGGTATTTCAATTATAAGCATGATCTGATTGGACATGTTTTTCAGGGGAGATATTTTTCAAAATTAATTGAGGATGACTTTTATAATTTAGGAGTCAACCGATACATTCACTTGAATCCAGTAGAAGCTTCAATCGTTAGTAAAGCTGAAGATTATAGGAGAAGCAGCTATCAGATTTATCTGGGATTAAAGGAAAGTGATTTAATTAATGATAGTTTGATTCTTGCTTCTTTTTCAGATGATAGAGAGCTTTATAAGAGATTTATCGAGTCTGATGAAATTAATAAAGAATTAGATCAGGAAATTAAAGATGAATGCGAATTGTGAAATAAATAATTATAACCAGGTACAAAAAAGCTGTTTTGTACCTGGTTCAAATAAATGATATAATCAATTTATTACCCGGTACCAAAAGATCAAAGGGAGGTGCAGCTCTTGAAGAAGAAAAGGATTAGAGAATTGATGCAGAGCAAAACTGCTGCTGTGATAGTAGCGGTCTTATTAACTTTAATCGCCTTCAATGTGAAAATGGAATTGATTGAGCCCCTGCTTATTTTATTTGTAATTTACAGTAGCCTTAATTTTGC
The DNA here is from genome assembly GCA_003070825.1 of Halanaerobium sp. Lineage (GTDB taxonomy): Bacteria > Bacillota > Halanaerobiia > Halanaerobiales > Halanaerobiaceae > Halanaerobium. The sequence goes on from QBLP01000031.1 coordinate 7,083, forward strand.
TAAAAAGGGAGCGATTTTTTCAGCAGTATTTGTAGTTTCTGTGCTTGCAATTCAGGATTTATATAATCTGCAGATTAACCTTGCCGAATATTTTGTGGAAGTGCTGGTGATTATTATTGCTGCAGCATATATCGTAAAAAGCACCTCCAGGAACAGGGAATTGAATTTTAATCTGAAGGAGCGCGTTAAGGAGCTTGCCGGCCTTTATAGGATTTCAGAGGCCGCAGAAAAATATAATTTAGACCGAGATCAACTGCTGAGTAAAGTTGTGGAAGAAATTCCGGCTTCCTATCAGTATCCAGAAGACTGTGCGGCCAGAATCAGCTATCGGGGAAAGATATATCAGACTACCAATTTTAGAGAAACAGACTGGATGCAGCAGCAGGAGATAACTATAGATGACCAGACTGTCGGGAAAATCGAAGTTTCCTATCTATCTGAACATCCAGAAGAATACAGCGGCACAGTATTTTTAAAGGAAGAGTTCGAACTTTTAAACTCAATCAACAGTAAAATTAATAATGTTTTAAGAAACTTAGAACAGGAAAAGGAGATCAACGAGCAGCGCCAGTTTTTATCAATCACTCTCAATTCTATCGGTGATGGTCTGCTGGTAACTGACAGGCAGGGCAGAATCAAAAGGTTAAATAAAGTTGCTGAAAATCTAACCGGCTGGACGAGTGCTGAAGCAGAAGGCAGAGAAATAACTGAAATTTTCAATATTTTTAATTCCCAAACCGGAAAAGAAGTAAAGAATCCAGTAGAAAAGGTTTTAAAAAATGGCAAAATTGTCGGCCTGGCCAATCACACAAAATTGATCGCCAGAGATGGAAAAGAATACCACATAGCAGATAGTGCTGCTCCAATCAAAAGGGAAGATGGCATAATTGACGGCACTGTAATGGTTTTTAGAGATGTCAGCAAAAATTATCAGATGCGCGAAAAAATTAAGCAGCGGGAAAGAATGTTTTCCAGCGCTTTAAATGAAGCCCCGATTCCAATTATGGTTCACGCGGAAGACGGTGAAGTGGTAATTATCAATAATACCTGGATTGAAATCACAGGTTATCAAAGGGAAGAAATCAATACAATTTCAAAATGGGTCGATAAAGCATATCCCAATAATCAGGAGAAAATTAAAAAGGAAATTAATAAATCCTTTGCAGCTGACAAAAGTATTGGCGGTGAATTTGAAGTCTGGACCAGTGAGGGAGAAAAGCGGATCTGGGATTTTAAAACTGCCCCTTTAAGCCGGGATGAAAAAGGACGCAAGCTGGTAATCAGCACCGCTGTCGATATCACCCGCCGTAAAAAAGCAGAAAAAGAACTGCAGAAGTTAAATGAAATTTACCGCACATTAAGTATGGTAAATCAGCTTATTGTCAGGGAAAGATCGCTGGATTGTCTGTTAGAAGAAGCAGCTCAGATCACTTCTGATTATGGTAGATATAAAAATATTTGGATAGGAAAAATTGGGCCGGCTCAGGATGAATTACAGATTTTAACTTCTACTGAGAACAATTGCCCCTTTATTGAAGCTGGTGAAGATTACAGCCTGAAACTGGAAGATTTGGCCCGGGATTTTAAAGATAAAATGATAATGGATGGTCAAAATAAATTGATTCAGAGTAGCTGTCAGGAAATCTCTGGTCTGGACCTGTCAATTTCCGAACACTGTGGCTCAAGAGCTTTTTTCCTGCTGGAAGTTATGGAAGAACCCTGGGGAGTATTTTCGTTCTGCTCAGCCGAGGCAGATCACTTTGACGAAACAGAGGTTAAACTACTGGATGAGCTGACTGGTGATATTTCACTGGGGATAGAAAAGATTATCAATGAAAAAATGAGGCTGGAGTCAGAAAAACGCCTCAAAGAAAGTGAAGAAAACTACCGCAGGCTATTTGAAAATTCTCCGGTAGGAATTTTTAAAACTACTTCTACCGGCCAGGTTAAAATGATCAATCCCCATATGGCTCAGCTTTTGGGATTTGATTCGATTTCAGAAACCATAACTTATTATAATGATCTAAAAAACACACTTTATGTTAATTCTGAACGCCGGGACCAGTTTTTAAATCAGCTAAAATCCGAGGGAATAGTCAGCAATTTTGTCTATCAGGCCTATGATAGATATCAAAATATTTTATGGCTGGAGATGAATGCTCGGGTCAGTGAAGAAAATGATGACGGCAGTTTTGAGATCGATGGTTTCTGCCGCGACATAACAGAGCGCCGTCAGAGCGAAGAGAAGATTCGCTATCTCGGTTTTCACGACAAACTTACCGGTTTATATAACCGTGCTTTTTTAGAAGAAGAAATAAAAAGAGTGGACACCGCCCGTCAGCTGCCGATCAGTATCATTATGGGTGATTTAAATAATTTAAAACTGATTAACGATACTTACGGCCACCAGAGTGGAGATCAGCTGATCCAAGAAGCAGCAGAAATTTTTAAAGAATCCTGTCGGGATGAGGATATCATTGCCCGCTGGGGTGGAGATGAATTTGTGGTCCTTTTACCACAGACCACAGCAGTTGAGAGTGAAAAAATAATTAAAAGAATCAATAGTTCTTTAGAGAAGGAAGAGGGAGAACTGCAGGTTTCAATTTCTCTGGGGACAGCAGTTAAAAATGATCCCGAAGATGAGCTGATGATTGTTTTAAGTCGGGCAGAAGACAGAATGTATAAGAATAAAATTGCCAGCCGCAAAAGTGCCCGCAGTAGTGTGCTTTCAGCCTTTTTGACATCACTAAAGGAGAAAAGCTCGGAAACTGAAGAACATGTGCACCGGATGAGCAGCCTGGCCAAAAATTTTGCTAGAGTGCTCGGCCTCTCTAATTCAGAACAGGACCGACTTTATCTCTTAACTCAGATGCATGACATTGGTAAGATAGCAGTTCCAGAAGAAGTTTTAAATAAAACTGATAAATTAAATGCTGAAGAATGGGAAATAATTAAAAAACATACCGAAACAGGTTTTAGAATAACTTCGAATATTGAAGATTTTGCTCATATCTCCTCAGAGATATTACACCACCATGAGCGCTGGGACGGTACAGGTTATCCCGAAGGGCTCAGCGGCAGAGATATCCCGCTGCTCTCGAGGGTGCTGACAATAGTTGATTCCTATGATGTAATGATCAGCGGTCGTCCTTATAAAGAGGCGATAACTGAAGCAGAGGCCTTAGCTGAACTTCAAAGCTGTGCCGGCAGTCAGTTTGACCCGGAACTGGTGGAGAAATTTATCGAAAGTTTAAATTGAACCCGGTACAAATGCACAGTTTTGGACCGGGTACAGGAGAAATAATTCACAAATTAAGGTGATAGAAAATGACAGATAATGAAAACAGAAAAGAACATATCGAAGCCCAGCTCAAGGAGCTTCCCCGTCAGCCCGGTGTTTATTTAATGAAAGATGAAACGGGAATGATCATTTATGTAGGGAAGGCTAAATCGCTCCGCAGCCGCGTCCGTTCTTACTTTCGCAAAAATGACCAGAGCTATAAGACCAGGATGCTGGTCAAATATATAGATGATTTTGATTATATTCTTACTGACACAGAAGTGGAGGCCTTTATTTTAGAGGCCAATTTGATTAAAAAACATCAGCCCAAATTCAACATCCGCCTCAAGGATGATAAAACTTATCCTTATATTAAAGTCACCAAGAATGTCGACTTTCCGCGGGTTTTTAAAACCAGGATTGTCAAAAACGATGGAGCCAAATATTTCGGGCCCTTTGCTGATGTAGATGCAATATATAAAACTCTGGATGTAATCAAGGATATTTTTAAGCTCAGAAGCTGCAAAAAAGAGCTGAAAGCTGATGACCCTGAAGACCGCCCCTGTCTGAACTATCACATTGATAAGTGCCTCGGGCCCTGTATTGGTGCAGTCAGTAAAGAGGATTATCATGAGCTGATTGACCAGGTCTGCCTTTTTTTATCTGGCAGACAGGAAGAACTCAAACAGCAGGTAGAAGAAAAGATGCAAGAAGCAGCTGCTGAGAGGAATTTTGAAAAGGCAGCCCGCTTTCGGGATGCGCTGGAGGCTTTTGCCAAGCTGAGTGAAAGCCAGAAGGTAATGACCGATAAAAATATTGATCAGGATGTGGTGGCTTTAGTTCAGGGAGAGGAAGACAATGCCTGTGCCCAGCTACTTTTAGTCCGCAACGGCCGCCTGATCGGCCAGGAATACTTTATTCTGCAGGGAACCGAGGAAGAAACTGCGGCTGAAACCATGGCCTCATTTTTACAGCAGTACTATGAGCAGGCCGCCGGAATCCCGGATGAACTTTTATTGAACACCAAAATTAACTATCAGCAGCTTTTAGCAGCAAGACTGGCAGATGTCAAGGGGAAAAAGGTGAGTATTCAGTATCCACAGAAAGGTGACAAAAAGAAGATGCTGGAGATGGCCGAGCGCAATGCCGAGCAGAATCTGAAAAAGGAAGATATTCGCAGTAAATATGAAAAACAGCGGACTTCTGGAGCTGTCGAGAAACTGGGAGAAATCCTGGGAATGGAAAATGAGCCCTATCATATTGAAGGATTTGATATTTCAAATATTCAGGGAACAGATTCTGTAGCATCAATGGTGGTCTTTAAAAACGGCAGACCCTCCAAACAGGATTACCGCCGCTTTAAGATTAAAACAGTTGAGGGACCTGATGATTTTTCCAGTATGAAGGAAGTTGTTGAGCGCCGCTATGCCAGACTGCTGCGCGAAGATAGAGAACTACCCGATTTAATTTTGATTGATGGTGGTAAGGGTCAGCTCAATGCCGCCTATGAAATTTTAGAGCTCTTAGGAATTGAGGATTTGCCGATAATTGGGCTGGCAAAGAGGGAAGAAGAAATTTTTAAGCCGGGAGAAAGTGATCCGATTACACTGCCTCACCATACTCCAACCCTGCAGCTTTTGCAGCGGGTGAGAGATGAGGCCCACCGTTTTGCCGTCAGTTATCATCGTAAATTAAGGTCCCGCCGCTTGACCCATTCTATGCTCGATGAAATTCCAGGTGTGGGAGAAACCCGCAGAAATGCACTGCTGCAGCACTTTGGCTCACTGGCTAAAATAAGGGAGGCTAAGATCTGGCAACTGAAAGAGGTTGATGGGATCAGTGGTAAGACCTGTCTCTTATACACATCT
>QBLP01000262.1 GCA_003070825.1 Halanaerobium sp.
ATACTAAACTTTATTTACGCTTTAAGTTTTTCTAATTCATCTAATAAATTATCATTAAGAACTTTAATATATGTTCCTTTCATTCCTAATGAGCGGGATTCAATAACTCCAGCACTTTCAAATTTGCGAAGTGCATTTACAATAACTGACCTTGTAATACCGACTCTATCTGCAACTTTACTGGCTACTAATAGACCTTCTTCTCCGTCTAATTCCTCAAAGATATGTTCAATTGCTTCCAGCTCAGAATAGGACAGGGTATCAATAGCAATCTGCACTGCAGCTTTTTTGCGGGCTTCTTTTTCTACTCTTTCACTGCGGGCTCTTAAAATTTCCATTCCCACAACTGAAGCACCATACTCAGCTAAAACTAAATCTTCATCATCAAATTCAGATCCATAACGGGCTAAGACTAAAGTTCCCAGTCTGTCGCCACCGCCAATTACAGGTACAATTGTTGTTAATTTGTCTTCAAATAAGCAGTCTTCTCCATCAGCAAAAACACACTTTCCGTCTTTTTGCTCAATGTTAGACTTAGTCTCTCTGATTCGCAAAAGACCTTTGTTATATTCATCAGGAAATTCACCATGATCAATAACTTCTTCTTCCATAATATCACATTCAAAATCATCGAGCAGACTGTAACCTAAAATCTTTCCTTTTTTACTTGTCACATATACATTACACTGCACAGCCTCTTTTAGAACATAAGCCATATCAGAAAAATCTACTGCATTTCCACCTGTTCTCTGTAATAACCGATTAATCTTTCTACTTTTTTCTAATAAACTACCCATTTTTATCTCCTCCATTTTCAGTTTTAAATTATAGAATATATTTACTTAAATCTTTATTTGCCACAACATCTTTCAATTTATCATTAACATAGTCCACATTAATTTCTATTTCTTTCTCTGCTAAGGTTGGAGCCTCAAAAGAAAGATCTTCAAGCAGTTTTTCCATTATAGTATGCAGTCTTCTGGCTCCAATATTTTCTGTTTCCTCATTGATATCATAAGCAAAACTAGAAATTTCATCAACAGCAGCTTCAGTAAATTCAATCTTTAGCCCTTCTGTCTCCAGTAAAGCCTTATACTGCTTGACCAGAGAATTCTGCGGCAGCAGGAGTATATCTTTGAAATTTTCGCGGCTTAAGCTGTCTAAATTAACTCTCAGCGGGAATCTACCCTGCAGCTCCGGTATCAAATCAGCTGGTGAAGAAACATGAAAGGCACCAGCAGCAATAAATAATATGTGGTCTGTTTTAACTGAACCGTGCTTGGTGCTTACAGTTGAGCCTTCAACTATAGGCAGAATATCACGCTGCACACCCTGTCTGGAAACCTCGGGACCTGAATTAGATTCTCTACCTGCAATTTTATCAATTTCGTCTAAAAAGATTATTCCATCTTCCTCAACTTTTTCTATTGCTTCAGCTTTGACCTGATCCATATCTATCAGTTTTTGAGCTTCTTCATCTTTAAGCATCTCTTTAGCCTGAGCAACTGTAACTTTTTTCTTCTGTTTTTTATTAGGAAAAATATTTCCCAGCATATCCTGAAAGTTAATTCCCATCTGCTCTACACCGGATTCAGAAAAAACCTCCATCATCTGAGAGTTGTTTTCCTCGACTTCAATTTCTATTTTCTGATCATCAAGTTTGCCTTCTTTAATTCTTTTAAACATTCTCTTTCTTCTGGCAGCTACTCGATCATCAGTATCAGACTTAGAAGCATTAATATCATCAACTAAATTTGAATAATAATCATCTTTTCCTTTTGATTTAGCAGGAAACATATGATTAACAATTCGCTGAATAGCCTGATTTTCTGCTTCTTTTTCAACCTCTTCCATTTTTTCTTCCTTGACCATTCTGATTGCTGATTCAGTTAAATCTCTGATCATTGATTCTACATCACGACCAACATAACCTACCTCAGTAAATTTGGTCACTTCAATTTTTATAAATGGAGCTCTGGCAATTTTAGCAAGCCTGCGAGCAATTTCAGTTTTACCAACACCAGTCGGCCCAATCATTAAAATGTTTTTTGGAATGATTTCGTCTTTCATGTCATCTTTAACCAGTTTTCTTCGATATCTGTTTCTTAAAGCTATAGCTACTGATTTTTTTGCTTTGTCCTGGCCAATTATATATTTATCAAGTTCAGCAACGATCTCTTTTGGGGTTAATTGATTATTCACCTGTTTCAGACTCACCTCCATTTAACTCCTCTAAAGTAATATTTTCATTGGTATAAATACAAATAGAAGCCGCTATTTTGAGTGCTTCACTGGCGATATCCCCGGCATTCAGACCCTGGCTGTGTTTTGTGAGTGCTGTAGCAGCCGCACGTGCATAAGGGCCACCAGAACCAATAGCAGTAATATTGCCATCAGGTTCAATCACATCACCATTACCTGAAATAATAAGGATTTCATCCAGATTTGCAACAATTAGCAAAGCTTCAAGTTTTCGTAAAATTTTATCTGTCCGCCATTCTTTGGCCAGCTCAACAGCTGCCCGCTGCAGACTTCCATGGTACTCCTCCAGCTTCCCCTCAAATTTTTCAAAAAGGGTAAAAGCATCTGCAGATGTCCCGGCAAATCCAGCTAAAATTTCACCATTATATAATCTTCTGACTTTTCTGGCTGTACTCTTCATAACAGTATTGCCCAGTGTTACCTGGCCGTCTCCTGCCAGAGCCATACAACCATTATGTTTTACAGCAACTATGGTAGTTGCATCAAAATCTGTAATTGACAATTTAGAACCTCCTTTACTTATAATCCTGTCTCTTATACACATCT
>QBLP01000263.1 GCA_003070825.1 Halanaerobium sp.
TCTAAAAAAGCAAAGTAAAATAAGATAATCTATTGGAGTAATAAAATTTCTACTTTTTGAGAAATGAGAAGCTAGAAGAACTGACTCCCCTATAATTAATGGCCTCCCAGTTGAATATTTTCTGGGAGGCTAATGCTTTTATAATCTTAAACTTATAAGCTATCAAGAAAAATAATATTAAAATTGAGGTGTTAAAATTGTTAGATAGAAATTATCAAGAAATTGAAAATAAACTGGTGGACTGGATCAGAAAAAAAGTTAAAGCAGCAGGTTTAAAAGGTGCCGTGGTCGGCCTCTCGGGCGGAATTGATTCTTCAGTTACCTCTCTGCTCTGCCAGAAGGCTTTTCCCGGTGATACTCTGGGCTTAATTATGCCCTGTCAGAGCAGTCCTGAGGACCGAGTTGATGCAATGAAACATGCTGAAAAATTTGGTATTGACTATCAGGAAATTGATCTCAGCCTGACCTATCAGCAGCTTTTAAAAACAGCTGCAGCCAGTGATCCCAAACTTAACTTAGAAAAAGTAATTAATAGAAAAAATTTGTCTGCTGCTGATCTGAGCACAAAGCTTGCCCTGGCCAATATTAAGCCCAGGTTAAGAATGACTCTTCTCTATTTTTATGCAAATCTAAATAATTATCTGGTTGTTGGTACAGATAATCGCAGTGAGCTCAAACTTGGTTATTTTACTAAATATGGTGATGGGGGAATCGATATTGCTCCTCTGGGAAACCTGGTTAAACTAGAAGTCAGAGGGCTGGCCAGAGAAATGGGGATTGACCAGAAAATAATTACCAAAGCACCTTCAGCCGGTCTCTGGGATGGTCAGAGTGATGAAGATGAACTTGGTTTAAGCTACAGAGAACTTGATTATTACCTGGTAGATGGAGAAGCTGAGCCAGAAACTGCAGCCAGAATAGAAGAGATTGCTGCAGCCAACCAGCACAAGTTAGAGCTGCCGGCCATACCTGATTTTTAATAAAGTAGTCGTCAATTAGATTTCTAAATCCAGCATGAATTACTGTATACTGTTATATAAACTTCAGATTCCTTGCTTTTTATGTAAGCTATATATATAATTTACTCATAGTTAACATATACCTAACACGAGGAGGAAATTATTATGAGTAGTAGAGGAATGAGAAGTGAAATGAAAAAAATTATTTTGATGACAGTGGTGATGGTGATTTTATTTAGTGGACTGGTGCTGGCCCAGGAAGATCAGGCAGCAGCCAACGCAGTTGCAATTGACACTATCTGGACTTTAATTGCAGCCTTTTTAGTTTTCTTTATGCAGGCTGGATTTGCCATGGTTGAGGCAGGATTTACCAGAGCTAAAAATGCGGGTAACATTATTATGAAAAATATGATGGACTTTGCTTCCGGTTCTTTAGTCTTCTGGGCAGTTGGTTTTGCCTTTATGTTCGGCTCAGGCAACAGTTTTATTGGAACAACCGGTTATTTTCTCCAGGATACATTTGCAAATTTAGGACTTGATATCCCAATAGCAGCTTTCTTTATTTTCCAGACTGTTTTTGCAGCAACTGCAGCAACAATTGTTTCTGGAGCAATGGCTGAAAGAACTAACTTTTCCGGTTACTTAGCTTACAGTGTTGTGATTACCGCATTTATCTATCCTGTTGTAGGACACTGGATCTGGGGCGGCGGCTGGTTAGCAGAAATGGGACTTGTTGATTTTGCCGGCTCAACTGTTGTTCACTCTGTTGGAGGCTGGGCTGCTTTAGCAGGAGCTATTGTTTTAGGACCGAGAATTGGTAAATATAATAAGGACGGCAGTGCCAATGCCTTACCCGGACACAACCTTTTGATGGCCGCACTCGGTGTCTTTATTCTCTGGTTTGGTTGGTTTGGATTTAACCCCGGTTCCACAGTAGCTGGAACAGATTTATCTATCGCATCTATTGCAGTAACAACCAACCTGGCAGCTGCAGCTGGTGCTGTAATGGCGATGATTGTCAGCTGGATTAAATATGGCAAGGCTGATGTAAGTATGACTTTAAACGGCGCTCTGGCTGGCCTGGTTGGAATCACAGCCGGTACAGCTGCTGTAGGAAATCTTTCGGCGGTAATTATCGGTGCAATTGCTGGTATGATAGTAATTTACTCGGTTGAATTCTTTGACAAATTACAGATTGATGATCCTGTAGGTGCTGTTTCTGTTCATGGTGTCTGTGGAGCCTTTGGTACAATAGCAGTTGGAATCTTTGCAACAGAGGGCGGCTTACTATTTGGTGGTGGATTTGAGCTGCTGGTAACTCAGATAATTGGTGTGACAGCTGTTTTCTTCTGGGCTTTTGGTCTTGGTTTTGTGCTCTTTAAAGTTATTGATGCCGTTATCGGCCTCAGGGTTTCCGAAGCAGATGAGATTGAGGGGCTTGATTACTCAGAACACGGTGCAGAATCTTATCCGGACTTTATGGTAAATGTCAAAGCTCAAAATTAAAGGAGGTAGCTAAAATGAAAAGAATTGAAGCAATTATCAGACCTGATAAAACAGATCGATTAATTGACAGACTTGAGGAAATTGGAATTAGTGGTTTAAATATTACTGAAATTAAAGGTTATGGTGCTCAGAAAGGTCATTCAGAAACTTATAGAGGTGTAACTTATAGAATCAGACTCCGCAAAAAAATAAAGGTAGAAATCATTGTCGAATATACTGATGTAGACAGGATTGTTGAAGCAATTAAAGAAGCTGTACAGACCGGGGAAGTAGGAGACGGAAAAATCTTTATCTCTGATATTGAAAATGTAATTAGAATTAGAACCGGTGAGGAAGGTGCAGTAGCTCTTTAATTAAATCTGATAATATTATTAAACTATCACATAATA
>QBLP01000264.1 GCA_003070825.1 Halanaerobium sp.
CTTCTTCAATATTAAAATCTTCTTCACTTAAAATAAGTTTCCTCATTATTACACTTTCCATAATACCTAAAAAAGCAAAAGCAAAATAATCAAATTCAATATCTTTTGATATATAATTATTCTCTATCAAAAATTTATATAAGTCCTGTAACCGACGGAAGCGTTTTTCTTCCATTCTTTTGAATTCATCTCCAAATTCTTCGTTTACAGCAACTGCTTCTCTCAAAATAATTATAGAAAGGTTTTTATGTTTTTTACATTTAGGACATTTGTCCGGTCCTATTCTTTCTAATTCTTAGTATTTCAAATTAATCTATTATTTATCATTATCAGAATCAAAATATTCAGGATGATATTTTTCTATAAGCTTCCGATATTGTTTGATAACTGAAGCTCCTCGGCCTGTCATATGTTTGATCTGTGTTGTGCCTATACCGCGTCTGATAAGGAATTTAACGCGTTCATAGTCCTTGATATATCTATCAACAGCATTTAATGAATGATCTGTTTTTCTGGCTATATCAGGTGGCTGAACTTTTTGCTCATAAAGCTCTATTATTGCTTTTTTATGAGTAGTTCCACGACCCATATCTAGTATATAACCTTTAAGAGGTAAAACATCATCATGAATATTATGATATTCGCCAATACGCTTTGAAATAGTTACTGTAGAACGATTCATTATCGCTGCCAGTTCTTCAACAGTTAGCATAGCGCCCTGCTTTTTAGCAGCTTTAGTTAATCTGGCAATACGGATCATATCATGTTCTGTTTTAGATACATTCTGTCTTTTAAGTTCTATATCTTCCTCTGTAACATAGGGAAGTTCAATAACTTCCTGCTTATATTCTTCACGCTTTTGACCCAGTTTGGGCTTGTTATTCTGCTCGGAAGTAGCAACCCAGCTTAAACTGCCAAATTTATTGGTCTTTTTGCGGGGATGATATTTATACTCTAATTCAACTATATCTTCAGCTATTAGTTCCAGTATTTTATGGCTGCCAAGTAGTTTGTATTCACTCTCTAAAAGCTCGATGATAGCCTGCCTGAATGTCTTTTTATCCAGGTTAGCAAAAGGGTCCTGTTTCATTTGATGACCCCCTTTTTTGCCTCAGTTTTTACTGAAGCTTTTTCTTCGGCTATGTTAACTATGTCAGCAATACGCTCTTTATATTCAGAACTGTTATATTTAAAATACAGTTCGGTATATTCTTTAACTAATCTTTCTGAGATACCGACTATATGAGCTGTTTCTTTAATTGAAAGTTTACTCTTTATTGACAGCAATACACGACCAAAATCATTGATATATCGCTTAATTGCTCCAGGAGAATGCCTAGTTTTCCTCTGGATTTCAGAGTAGGTATTATATTCAAGATAAAGTTTTATTATCTTAGTTTTATGAGATACTCCAGGTCCTATATCCTGATATGTACCTCGAGTTTGAACATTAAAACCCTGAGCTTTAAGTTTTTTAATGTCACGTCTGATAGTTCTCGTTGAAACCTGCAGAATATCAGCCAGATCTTCCTGGGTTAGAAGACCCCCCTGGTCGAGTGATTCTTCTGTCATTCTCAGTATTTTAACTCTTCTGAGAGCAGATTTATTCTCTATTCTAAAGAGCGCTTTATCCTCTTTGGTTATTGATTTAGTCAGGGTTACCTGAACCTTTGGTAAATCTTCTAGAACTGGACCGTGTTTTGCTTTCTTAGAGATTACAGTCTTAACTATTTTATCTTTACTTTCATGATATGATGGATCATAATGTTTAAGTTGATAAACTTCATTAGCAGCTTCTACAATTGCTTTTGCTTCACGTGGTGAATATTCAAATAGTTCTTTAAGAATGTATTCAAATTGACTATCTAAAGTTTTAACTTTTACACGATCAAGTTCAGTTTTAGGCATTGTTTGTCCCCCCTCTTAACTATATATTATATCAAATTCTTTTGTTAGTCGAACTTGATTAGGGGCGGACAAATGTCCTTATTTATAAATCTTAAAAAATCCAAGCAACATTTCTTCTAAAAATATTTTTAGATCTTTATTATTTGTATCAAAAGTATAATTATCAAATACCTCTAAAAAAATTTTTTCATGTCTTTTTATTAGAGAAACAAAAAGATCCTTTTTACTATTAAAATATAAATAAAATGTCCCCTTTGCAATGCCAACCTTTTCTACTATCTCGGCTATATGAGTATTATAATAGCCTCTGGCTGCAAAGACCTCTATCCCCGCCTGAATGATTTCTTCTTTGCGATCTGCCACCTTGTTACCCCTTCTTTTTTCATTATTTTATTCTTTTTAAGTATATCATATTTTTTTGATTATTTAAATAAAAAGCCATAAAAAAAGCCGGAGGAAGTCCTCCGGCTTGAATTTGGACTTAGATTTTAAGCTTATCAATCAACTTATTTAGAAGCTAATTGATAAGGTTGTGGTAATAGCATGACCAGTACCCTCAACATCATTTCCATCCACATTATATGCTGGAATAGAAATTTCACTATTTGTACTACCAGTGTTTCCTTTTGCAGTATCAAAAGCATCAAAGTCAGTTTCACCATCAATATACATTGCTTCTGTGATCCAACTTATATTATCTTTTAACTGTTTATCAACAAAACCAGTTAAATAATTGTAGCTTTTGATATCGCCATTATTATCTTCTTCACTCTTATTATTTAAGTTAGCACCCAGAGTAGTTGTTTCATTCCATACATATTCAGTACCCAGGCTAATTAAAGTATACTCATGGCCATCTTCGAATCCATCATTTTCGGCATATTCAACAGAGGCACTATTAGTAAACTTGCCATAGGTGTTATCAAGGCCTAAATTAAATACAGTTTTATCTTCATTAGGAGTATAAGAATCTCCAGGTTGAACTACCATTACAGAACCATTAATTGTATTGTTTGGATTAAGTTGATAGTCAGCTCCAACTTTAAATAAGTCGTAATCAGCATCACTTTCTTCTAAATCATTACGAGCAGCTACAAAATCTTCACCTGCAATTTCAACCACACCATTTAAATTAAAGATATCGGAAACTGCATAGTTTGCTGTTAAATTAACTAAGCTGCCAGTTTCATCATAAGTTTCATCATCATTTTGAGCATCTGAAAATACAACTTCTCCAGTCATTCCAAGTGCATCTGTTAGCTCATTATTAGCCCATGCTAAAGCAACTAATGTATTATCATAAGGAACAGCCGAACCTGTTAACTCATCAACAACATTTCTTGCGTGATAAACTTTACCAGTAATTGTACCAAATTCTATTTCTCTGGCTGCTGTTAAACCAAAGTATTTTTCATCTGCCATTTCAAACCCAGGAGTAGTAGAAGCAGAAGTAATAACTTGATTAAAGTTATCATCATTATCCTCACCATTACCACCGGCAAAGGCTTTAAAATCAGTATTGTACATTGTTGTACTAACTTCAATACCTTCTAAGTCTTCATCTAAGAAGTAAGACTCTGGATAATAATCTGGCATATCACCAATTTTAACATTAGTATTATCAAAAGCAACTTCTAATAGAGCTGAATCCATTAAAAATTCATTTGCATCAGCTTCTGTATAATCTAAGACACTTTTTTCATCCATGAAAAGATTAGTGATTGTATCAACAGCTAAATTGAATTCTGCACCATTTAACTCTCCAGCAATGTTAAAGTTATATTCCTGCCAGAATCTTTCTTCAGCTGGGAATAAATCTGGATCATCAGTGAAGTCTTCATCAATAGCGTCTCCATCCTGTAATAACTCAAGAACTGCTCTTTCTTCCAGCGCGTTTTCACCATAGTCAGCAACTTCTGCTTTAGTAACAATATCCATACTAAATTCAATGTTATCTTCTGGTACGTCCATAGCATCTACTTTAGCAGCTAATTCGTCCATATCTTTACCTAAAGCATCAACGTCTGCGCCTAATACTTTAAGCTCAGCAGCTAATTCGAAAGTTAAAGCATCAACGATATCTGCTACTTCTTCAGCCTGAGCATCAGTTAAGCTTTCATTAGTGTTCTTTGCCATTAAGGACTTAACGATAGCAGTTACGTCTTCAGCCTGACCTGTAGTTAGGCCTTCACCCATAGCGTCAACTTCGTCAGCGAGCATTTCTTGCTCAGCAACAATGTTGTCTAAGGCGCGGCTAACCATAACAGCCATTTCGTAACGAGTCATGTTCTGGCTGCCTTTGTATTCGCCATCAGGATAACCTTCGACGATACCAGCAGCAACTAATTTGTTAATTGCATTATATGCCCAGTGATCACTTGGTACGTCAGAGAATGACTGACCAAATGCAGGCATAGCTAATGCTACGACTAAAATTAAAGCAATTGTAATTGTAAGTTTTTTCATAAAAATTAACACTCCTTTTGTTTTCTTTTGAATTTTATTTTTCTCTTTCTGGATCTGAGAAATCAACTCTCATTTAAGAAAACAATAAGTGACCTAGTTTCCTTATCATTTTCAACTTAAATGATTATTATTTTTTCCAGATCCTATATATGTTATTCTACCTTAGATGTTTTCAAATCTTCGAAGTGTTTTTTCACCTCCTTTTCATTTTTTGAAAAAGGTAGATTAACAGCAATAAAAGTAAACCAGGAGAAAACCGGTGCCCCCCGAAATGATTTCTCAGTAGGAACAACAAGGGGTAACAAGTCGCTTACTGAGAAAATCATTTATGAAAATATTTCACGCTTTCTCCTAGTTCAAACCTAAAGTCAAATTTCTAATGACTGACCGGTCATTCATAATATATCATAAAAAATTATACTTTGTCAACAAAACTATCATTTATTTTTTTGAATTCCGATTCCAAAATTAATTTCTCACTTTTAGTTAAGCTATTTTCAGAACTAAATTCAAAGTTTAAATACCTTGATAGCAGGTATTCTAAAGCCAAACCTTCTCCAAAATTGTTATTTGTATTAATAAAATCATTTAAAATCAATTGATATTTTCTAGCATTATCTAAATTATTATTTTTCACTTCTATATTTATTTTTTTAAAATAATCCTGTCTCTTATACACATCTGACGCTGCCGACGA
>QBLP01000265.1 GCA_003070825.1 Halanaerobium sp.
TTTAATAGAGTTATTACTTCTAAGTGCTTAGTATGGGGGAACATATCTACAGCTTTAAACTTTTCCAGTTGATAATTGTGCATTTTTAGAGAAACTAAGTCTCTGGCCAGTGATTTTGGGTTACAGGAAATATAGAGTATTTCATCTGCACCAGCCGAAGCTATTTTGTCTAGAGCTTTCGGATTTATTCCGGGTCTTGGCGGATCGATAATAATTAAATCAGGATTTTCTTTCAGATTATTGATCTTTTCTAAAACATCACCGGCAATATATTCTGCATTGTTGACATTATTTAATTTAGCATTTTCTGCTGCTTTTTTTACTGCATCTTGATCAATCTCTATTCCAAAAATTTTATCTGCATCTTTTGCTATAGCCTGGGAGATAGTTCCGGCCCCACAGTATAGATCATAAACCACCTTATCTTTAGCGCTGCTGATATAGTCGGCAGCTTCTGAATATAATAATTCAGCCCCCTTAGTATTAGTCTGAAAAAATGAAAGTGAGTCAATTTTAAATTTATTATCAAGTAATTTATCATAAAAATAATTACGGCCATAATGAATCTTCATTTCATCACAGCTTACCTGGTCAGAAAAATCATCATTGATCGTCTGGACAAAACCAACCAGTTCACCCTTTAAATCGAGATTTTGTAGTTCTCTGCTGAGAGGCTCAAAATCATGCTCAACCTGAGAAGTAGTTACCAGATTTGCAACGACTTCTCCTGTATTGATTCCCTTTCGGATAATTAGGTTGCGCAGAAAACCTTCTCTCAACTTAATATGATATTTTTTAAAATCATGTTTGCGGCAGTAGTCTATAATTGTGCTTAAAATATCCCTAAAATCTCTGTCAACCAATAAGCAGTGATCAACTGTAATCACATCATACCGTTTACCCCGTGGATGCATCCCCAGCTGAAGTTTTCCTCCTTTTTTTAAATCACCAAAACTAAACTCCATATTGTTGCGGTACTCATAAATATCAGGGCTTGCCAGTATTTCTTCAAAATTGTCTGTACTAATTTCTTGATCGGAAAAGATTTCTAAAAGCATTTCTTTTTTATCTTTTAACTGCTGCTGATAGGGTATTTCCTGAATAGAGCAGCCTCCGCAGCGGTCATAATGCACACATAAATTCTTATTTTCCTGCAAATTAAATCCTCCTAAAATTAAATTTATTTAAAGTTTGATCAATTGTAATTTTTCTTTGAACTAAATGGTCTGATAGATATTAAAAAGCATAATAAATAATACAGCGGCCGGCACAATATATTTCAATAAAATACTATATATTTTACCAATATGAAAGCGGCTGTTTTTATTTGCTTCTTTAACTGCATTTCTGCTGCCCCAAATATGACCGACAAAGATTGAAGTTAAAATTCCACCTGTAGGTAAGAAAATGGAATTTGAAAACCAGTCATAGGTATCTAAAACATCCATTCCTAAAAAATTAAAATTAGAAAATGAGCTGTAACCCATAAGAGGTGGTATTCCAACTAAAAAGATTAAAAAACCCATCAGATAAGAAGCTTTTTTTCGATTCCAGTTGTGTTCATCAACTAAAAAAGCTACAACTACTTCCAGCATTGAAATAGAAGATGTGAGAGCAGCAATTGTCAATAAAACAAAGAATATAACTGAGAAAAAGATACCAAAAGGCATCTGAGTAAAGACTGCCGGCAGAGTAATAAAAGTTAAGCCGGGGCCAGAAGCCGGGTCAAGACCAAAGGCAAAAACGGCCGGAAAAATTGCGAAACCTGCCAGTAAAGCAACAGCTGTATCAAAGACTAAAACATAGGCGGCACTTTCATTAATGCTTTCTTTTTGACTTAAATAACTACCATAGGTTATCATTGCTCCCATACCGAGACTTAAAGTGAAGAAAGCCTGAGAGATAGCATCAGCAAAGGTTTGAAAAGTAATAGCAGAAAAATCTGGTTTTAAGTAAAAACTTAAGCCCGCTCCCGCACCTTCAAGTGTTACAGAACGGATAATTAGTAAAAATATAATTCCAAATAAAATAGGCATTAAGATTTTAACTATTCTCTGGATTCCATTAACTACTCCAGCTCCAATTACAGCAATTGTAAGAAACATAAAAACCCCGTGCCAGATAATTGGCTCAGCCAGGCTGCTGATATGTGATCCAAAAACTTCCGGGAAATTGCTTTCAGCAGTAAAAGTAAAAGATTTAAAAATGTAGGACATTCCCCAGCCGGCAACTACGGAGTAATAACTTAAAATTACAAAGCCGGATAAAACTCCAAGAGCACCAACCAGCGGCCAGCTAGAATCTGGAGCCATTTTTTTGAAGGCACCAATTGGATTTTTTTCTGTAAACCTTCCTAAAGACATTTCAGAGACTAAAATTGGATAACCAATAAATAATATTGCAGCTAAATAGATTAAAATAAAAATAGCCCCTCCATTTGTTCCAGTTATAAATGGAAAACGCCATATATTCCCCAGTCCGATTGCAGATCCTGAGGCAGCCAGAATAAATCCTAATCTGGAAGTCCAGTTTTCTCTTTTCATGATAATTTCCTCCCTATTAATTTATATTGCTTGTTTATTTTATCATACTACTAGTTAGGCATCAATCAATAAATTATTGCGGTTGCTCGGGTTTGAAGTTCTGAAAATCAGGTATGCCCAATGAATTTCTGAAAACGATTAAGTAAACCAGAATACATTTACTAGATTTTTGTCATAAATGCTGGAAATGCTTCAATTAATTTGTTATAATACATTCAACCTGATTAGTTTAGTTTAGAAACATGCAGTCTTAAGATTAGCA
>QBLP01000266.1 GCA_003070825.1 Halanaerobium sp.
GTCAGTTAGGTGATGGTGCTAACCAGGTAGAATTACTTCAGAATGGTGCAATTCAGTTAGGTATCAACAACCCTGGTTCTGTAGGTACATTAGTTCCTGAAACTAATATATTTTCACTTCACTTCTTATTACCAGCTGATATGGACAAAGCACATGAATTAGTAAATAACAGTAAAGCAATGGATATGCTTAATGAAAAATATTTAAAAAGTAATATGAAGGTCTTAGGCTGGTTCCCTGAGGGATATCAGATGTGGACAGGAAATAAAAAAATTACAAAACCAGAAGACTGTAAAGGTTTTAAAATTAGAACAATGGCTTCCCCTGTAATTTCTGAAAGTTATAAGGCTTATGGAGCAGACCCAACACCTATTCCTTATATGGAAGTTTACAGTAGTCTGCAGTTAAATATGATTGATGGCCAGGTTAACCCAATTTTTGCTATTGAAGAAATGAAATTTTACGAAGTTCAAGATTATATGATGCTTTCTAATCAGGCAATTTTCGTAGGTACATTTGTAGCCAATGATATGTTCTGGGACTCACTATCAGATGAAAGAAGAGCTCAGGTTCAGGAAGCAGCAGATACAGCAACTGAATATATTTTAGGTGCTCAGAAAGATCTTAATAATACACGTTTAGAGTCTATTAAAGAAAATAGTGATATGGAAATTATAGATTTAACAGCAGAACAGAGAGCAGCTTTTGAAGAAGCTAGTCAGCCTGTAAGAGAATTCTACGTAGAAAAGTACGGTGAAGATGCTGGTAAGATCTTAGATCAGTTATTAAAAGACGTAGAAGCAATTCAACAATAATTAACCCCAGAAAGGAAGTGTAAGAGATATGATGCAGATCAGATGGCATGGTAGAGGAGGCCAGGGAGCTAAAACAGCTTCCCTGCTTTTAGCAGACGCAGCGTTTTCTACCGGCAAATATGTACAGGGTTTCCCAGAGTACGGTCCAGAAAGAATGGGAGCTCCAATCACAGCCTACAACAGAATCAGTGATGACAAAATAAGAGTTCACTCCAACATCTACAAACCAGACTATGTTGTTGTAGTAGACGAAACACTTTTAGAGAGTGTAGATGTAACAGCAGGTCTAAAAGAAGAAGGAGCAATAGTTGTAAATACAGCTAAAGATGGAGAAAAGATCAGAAAAAAACTTAAAGGATATCAGGGAGAACTATTTACTGTAGATGCCAGAGAAATTTCAATGGCAACAATCGGTAGATACTTTCCAAACACACCAATGCTTTCAGCTTTAGTAAAAGTTGCAAATATCATGGATGAACAAGATTTTGTAACAGAAATGGAAAATCTGTTTAAAAAGAAGTTTGCTTCTAAACCAGAGGTAATAGATGGAAACGTAGCAGCAGTAAAAAAAGCGTTAAAAGAGGTGAACGCACATGGCTAAAGAAATTAATGAAACAATGAACTGGAAAGAGCTGACACCTGGAGGAACAATTTATACAGCAGGAAACGCAGAAAACTTTAACACCGGAGATTGGAGAGTAAACAAGCCAATCTTTAAAGAAGATAAATGTATTCAGTGTCTACTTTGTGCACCGGTATGTCCAGACACATCAATTCCGGTAAAAGACGGTAAAAGACTGGAATTTGATTATGACCACTGTAAGGGATGTGCAATTTGTGCAGAAGTATGTCCGGTAGATGCAATAGAAATGATTCCAGAAGGACAAGATGAATAAGGAGGGAGCGAACAAATGAGTATCAGAGAGAAATTATCAGGAAACGAAGCAGCAGCAACAGCATTACGCCAGATGAATCCAGATGTAATGGCTGCCTTTCCAATAACACCATCAACAGAAATACCACAGTATTTTTCAAAATATGTATCAGATGGAAGAGTAGATACAGAATTTGTACCAGTAGAATCAGAGCACAGTGCAATGTCAGCCTGTATCGGATCACAGGCAGCAGGAGCAAGAACAGTAACAGCAACATCAGCTAATGGACTTGCTTTAATGGTAGAAGAACTGTATATAGCATCATCATCAAGACTGCCGATAATTTTATCAGTAGTAAATAGAGCTCTATCAGGCCCGATCAATATCAATGCAGACCACAGTGACTCAATGGGAGCAAGAGATGCAGGTTGGATCCAGCTTTATTCAGAAGATAATCAGGAAGCATATGATAACTTAATCCAGGCAGTAAGAATCGGAGAGCACAAAGATGTACAGCTGCCGGTAATGGTCTGTCAGGATGGATTTATCACAAGTCATGCTATAGAAAATATAAAGCTTGAAGAAGATGAAGATGTAAAAGAATTTGTAGGAACATATAAAGCAGAAGAACATCTAATCAACAAAGGTAATCCAATAGCAATGGGTCCCTATGATACAGCAGATTATTATATGGAACATAAGTATCAGCAGAACAGAGCTATGGAAAATGCCAAAAAGGTAATCGAAGAAGTAGCTGCAGAATTCAAAGAGATGACAGGAAGAGAATATGGATTTTTTGAAACATATGAGTTAGAAGATGCTGATTATGCTTTAGTCTTAATCAACTCAGCAGCAGGAACAGCAAAAGAAACAATAGATAAGATGAGAGCTGAAGGAAAGAAAGTAGGACTCTTAAAGATAAGAGTATTCCGTCCATTTAATAGAGATAGATTAGTAGAATTATTAAAGGATGTAAAATATGTTGCAGCAATGGATAGATCAGAAACCTTCTCAACATCAGGAGGACCTGTATATCACGAAACAGCAGCAGCACTGTATCCCTGTCTCTTATACACATCTGACGCTGCCGACGATCTTACGCGTGTAGATC
>QBLP01000267.1 GCA_003070825.1 Halanaerobium sp.
TATTAAAGCAGAAAGACTTAACTTCTTTGAATTTGTAATTAAAAATGATATTTTATAAAAGATATAAAGGCTAAAACTTCCTGCCAGCAGAGAAATCAAGCGAAACGTAAAAATTTGATAGTCAAAAAGTTTGATAAACATAATCTGCAGCAGATGGAAAAAGATTTTAACTGCATGAGGATGACGGGGCATCAGGTCAAAGAAAGCTTCAGTGCTCGCTAAATCTTTAGTCTGCATTATCTGTCTTGAAAGCCCGCTCAACCAGGCTTCATCAGAATGTATAAAAGGAAAATTAGTCAGGAAAAATATATTTATTATAAAAAAGAGTAGAATTAAATGAAATTCTTTAATTTTATTAAATTTATTTTTTATTGAATTATACATGCAAAGATGCTCCTTAATATTACTTTTATTCCAGCTCATGCTCATTATATCATATCTATTTATTTCTTTTAAAACTTTTGAATGAATCAGCAGCAGTTATTAACTATTTTAGAGAGCAGAAAAGCAGTCCTCATTTGATAATTGAATATACTATTAGCAAATGTTATAACCATAAACGGTCAATATGTTTTATAATATTAATAGAGATTGTTCTAATTTTAACAATATAAATTTGGAGGTGGAAATATGAAAAAAACAGCAAAGTTATTGTTACTTTTATTAACTTTTGCGATTATTCTCACAGGCTGTGAAGCAGATATTTCTGTTCCTGGTGAAGTGGGGCAGGATATAATTACAGCAGATGAAGCCCTTAAAATGATTGAGGAAGAAGATGTAGTTGTAGTTGATGCACAGCAATCCGGTGATTTTGAAGATAAACACCTTGAAGGTGCAGTAAATATTGCCAGAAATGATATTACAACTTTTGGACCTTATCCCAATATGCTGGCAGATGCTTCTAAAGTGGAGTCTTCATTAGGAGAAAACGGCATCTCTAATCAGTCAAAAGTTCTGATTTATGACAACAATAATAATATGGATGCAGCCCGCTTGTGGTGGACAATGCTGGTCTACGGTCATGATACAGCCAAGATGAAGGTAATCAGCGGAGGTTTGCATGCTCTGGAAGAAGCTGGAGCTAATTTTGGATCCGGAGAATACGAGGTTGAAGCTGTAGAATACAAAGCAGCAGAAAAGAATGAAGAACTAATTGCTGCTAAAGAAGAAGTGCTGGCTGAGGTTAATAATCCCAGTGAGAATCTTGAAATTTTAGATGTAAGAACTGCAGAAGAAGTTAGTAAGGGTATTATTCCCGGAGCTATTCATATTAATTATGTAAATAATATTAAGGATAACGGAGAATTTTATCCACCAAGTTATATTCAGAGATATTATCCCGATAATGATATAACACCAGACGAAGAAGTTATTATGTACTGTCAGACTTCAATTAGAGCTGCTCAGAGCTTTATAGCCTTACATAATGCCGGTTATAGAGGTCTAAAACTTTATGATGGTGCCTGGATTGAATGGTCATCAGATAGTTCAACACCTAAGGCAGTGCCTACCGGTGCACCTGCTAAACCAAGTGCTCAGGATGGATCTTAGTAAAATTATTTTTAATTAAATGTGTCCAATAAAAGTTCTTAACAGTAAGTTGAGAACTTTTATTTAAGAAGCTTTGTGAAATATATTTTAATGTATTGTGTTTTCACAATTTAGTTAGAGTTATTATTTATTAAAAAAATTAGGAGGAATAAGAATGAAAAAAAGAAGAATTTTATTATCAATGGCACTAGTTGTTATGGCTCTGCTGGTAGTTTCAACATCAGCATTTGCAGTATCTGATGCAGTAGAAGATGCAGTTAATGGTTATTTTGAGAATCTTCCAGAAGACAACGGCATGATTGGGGAAGAAGCTTTTGTAGAAAAAGTTAAGGCTGGAGAAGATCTCTTTATCTTAGATATAAGACAGCCTGATGTTTATAATGAAGGTCATGTTAAAGGTGCAGTTAATTTACCCTGGGGACCAGAAGCTATTCCAGCTGCTTTAGAAAAGCTGCCTGGTGATAAAACAATTTATGTTTACTGCTACACCGCTCAGACTGCCAATCAGACAGTTGCTTTATTAAACTTTGCTGGTTTTGAGGCTAAATCAGTTAGATTTGGCTGGAATTTAGGGATTTCAAGAGTTGAAGGTTATGAAGAAATAGTTGAAACTGAAGCACATCAACTTGGTGGAGTTACAGATTATAAAATTAAGGCAGAGGTTAAAGCTGCAATTGAAGATTACTATGCAGGTTTAGCTGATGTTAGTGATACAATGTATAAAAATTATAAGATTGCTGAAGATATGTTAAAAATGGCTGTAGATTCTGGTGCAGATATGATGATACTATCAATCAGACAGCCTAAAGATTTTGCTGAAGGTCACATCAAAGGTGCAGTTAATATTCCCTGGGGAGCTGGTATGCAGCAGTATTTTGGACAGCTGCCGCAGGATAAGAAGATAGTTGTTTACTGCTACACAGGTCAAACAGCAGGTCAAACAGTAGCAGGTTTAAGAATGTTAGGATATGATGCTGTATCACTTAATGGTGGTATGGGTACTCCTGCTAATGAGCCTTATGGCTGGTCTAACAAAGGTTATGAAGTAGTTAAGTAAGCAGTGCAGTAAATAGAAAATTAAAAAACTAAATATTTGATAAAATAATATTTATAGACATTAAAAAGGAGCCCGTGCGGGCTCCTTTACTTTTTTTGTAGATATATTTATAGACTATTTAAAAGCAGATTATAATTAGTTGTAAATCTTGATCAAAATCTAATTCCAGCTGGAGATCTTAAATTTAATC
>QBLP01000032.1 GCA_003070825.1 Halanaerobium sp.
TCCTGTTTTGCATTATCCATTTCAACCTTTATTTTTAGTACCTCGCTCCACTGAATGACACCCACATCATATTTCAACTTTGCATTTTCATATTCCTTTTGATAAAGTTGATATGCGCTCCTTCTAACATCCAGATAACGCTGATTCCTGTAAACATTGAGATATGCTGCAGCAACGTCAAATTTCACATCCTGTTTTATTGCATTCAACTCAAAAAAACTTACCTTTTCCATTTCTCTGGCAGACTTCAGATTATACTTATCTCTAAAACCGTCAAAAAGATTTGTTTACTTTACAATTCGTTTTATCCTGGTCCATGTTATAACTTATATTTTTATCGGTGTAGTTTTTATGAACCTGCAGAACTATGCCAGTGCTTTTGTCACCATGGATGCATTTGCTAATTTTCGTTCTCTTGACTCCACAATTGTCCGACTGGCTCCAGTTTTTCAAATTTTTAGGGGAGCTTTTTTCGCCTTTATTTTATATCCTTTCTATAATACTCTAATTAAAAGTGATTATGCCTGGGTAAAAATGTTTTTTTTGATCTGGGGATTTTCCCTGATTGGATCTGTGGCGCCAATTCCTGGCTCAATTGAAGGAATGATTTATACTAAGATGTCTCTGGTTGAGCATCTGATAGGAATCCCGGAAGTTACTGTCCAAATTTTTGTTTTCAGCTGGTTTTTTGTAAAGTGGGAAAATAGAACTGAAAGAGATTACAGCTAAGACTGGAGGAAATTAATGTCGAAGCCAATTAAATTTATTCATACAGCAGATATTCACCTCGGCAGAGAATTAAGTGTTAATGGTCTAAATCATTCGGAAAATGAAAATTTGTTTAGAAATGCAGGCAAAAGAGCCTTTGAAAACTTAGTTGAACTTGCTGTTAGCAGAGAAGTTGATTTTATTTTAATTGCCGGTGACCTTTATGATCGGGAAGCAAGATCAGTTAAGGCCAGCCGCTTTTTTTTAGAAAAGGCAGAAGAGCTGCAGGAAAAAGATATTGATCTATTTTTGATCTCCGGCAACCATGATCCCGCGGGAGTTGAAAATGAGATTTTTGAACTCCCGGCAAATGTCCATTACTTTTCCAGTGAAGAGGTCGAAACTTTTGAGTATCAGAAAGCAGGCAGGCTTGCAGCCAGAATTATCGGGCAGTCCTACAGACAGAAATTTGAATCACGAACCATGTATAATTATTACACTGCAGCTGATAATTCTGTTTTTAATATTGGTCTGCTCCACACAGCTCTGACTAAAGATAATAGCCGCTATGTTCCGGTTAACAAAGGAGAGCTCCTGAGCAAAAAAGAAATTGATTACTGGGCACTCGGGCATATCCATCAGTTTGAACAGCTCAATAAAAAGCCAGCTGTTTATTTTTCTGGAACCCTGCAGGCCCATAACATTAGTGAAGAGGGGCAGAAAGGAGCAATTCTGGTTGAGGTTGACAGCAATTTAAAGAGCATTGAAGAATTTATTCCGCTGGCTCCAGTTATCTACCGGCAGTTAGAAATTGATTTGACAGCAGAAGATTTAAATAATATTAGTCAACTGCAGAGTTTGCTTCAGCAGAGAATTGAAGAGCTGAGAGATAAAATAAACAGACAGAATAAAAAACAGGAGTTTGCGGCTGAAGCGGTAATAATTCGCCTGCTGCTCAAAGGTAGAACTGAACTGCACCGGCATGTTGAAAACAACAGCGAAGAACTGGAAGAGACTCTGCTGGCAGAATTTCGCCGATCTAATTTTAATCAAAGTCCAGGCTGCTGGCTGCATTCAATTATTTTTAGAACAGCAAAATCCCTACCAGAACTGGCTGAATTGAGAAATAGCAACCCACTATATAAGAATCTAGAAGCTTTAATTAGTGATATTTTAGCTGAGGAAGAATTAAATCAGGAGCTGCTGGCAGAATGGGGAGAGATCTGGCAGGGAACTCAGGATCCAGAGGATAGAGAGAACCACAAATTTTATCCTGATCAAAAGCTGCAGCAGGAAATTATGGCAGAAGCAAAAAGAATTATAATTTCTGAATTAATTGAGGATGGAGATTAAATGCATTATAAGAAAATATACATTCGTGATTTTGGAATTTTCAACAATCAGAATTTAGATGATATTTCAAATAAGCTGGTGGTTATTGGCGGTAAAAATAGAGCCGGCAAAAGCAGTTTTTTAAAGCTTCTCCGCTACTTACCCTACGGCCTGCCGCAGGATAACTCTATTCCACCTGCTGCCAGCAATTATTATATAGAAGCTGAGCTGGAAAAAGAAAATACCAGTTATAATCTTTCTTTGGAAGGTTTTTCTAAGCCCCGGGTCTTAGATGAAAAACAGAGAGAACATTCTGCAGTTGAACTTTTTAATCAGCTGGACCAGTTAACTTATCAGCACTTATTTAGTATCAGTCTGGATGAACTGCAGCATTTATCTAAAATTGCCGGCGGTAAAAAGAAAGAAAAACGGCTTTATTCAATACTGCTTGGGGCTGGTTTTTCAGAGCTGGTCAGAGTGCCGGAACTTGCAGATAAATATTATAATAGAGCTGTAGATACGGGTGGTAAGCGCGGTGACCCCTCTGTGGCAGATTTTAAACCTTACTATAATCAGATAAGAGAGGCTGAAGATGACCGGGACGAGGCACTTTTAGAGGTTAAAGAGTTTTCTAATAAGAGAGAAGAGTTATTAAAAAAACAGAGCAGCCTGCAGAAGCTTAACGAAAAAATTGAGTCTGTTGAAAATGAATACATCTTAATTGACCTCTTAAAAAATAACTATTCTGAACTTCAGGAAATAGAAGCGGTTGAGCAGAAGTTGAAAAGAGCCGTCTCTGGTATTTCTTCCAGCAGATCTGTGGAGCCAGATCAAGCAGAAACTAAGACGGAAAATCTTAATCAGCAGAAAAAATTAAATGAACTGATAAGTTTTTTTGAACAAAATAAATTAATTAACAAATTTAAGCAGAAAGAAGAAGCATTAAAAGAGAGAATTAAAAATTATCAATTACAAAAAGAAAAATTAGCTGGTGTAAGACAGCAGCTGCTTTTGGAACTGGAAAGTTTAAATTCCAGCTGGGAGGGAGGTCTGCAGCAGCTCAATAATATTGAACTTGACCTGATAAAAGAGCAGAAATTAAATCTTAAACTCAAAGATTATGAAAATTTAAATTCAGATCTTGAAAAAATCGAATCACAAATAAAGAGGCTTAAAAATGATGAGCGGGATCTCAGCCAGGAGCTGGAAGCAGTTGAATTTAGAAAACCTGGAACTGTTTTGAAACAGAGCTATTTAATTTTAGCTGTTTCAATTTTAACTTTAGGCTCTTCATTTTTAATTAATCTCAATCAGCTGCGATATTTATCGCTGATTATAGCTCTGGCTGCATTTTTCTACTACAGCTCCAGTTATAAGACATCCCAGTTAGAAAAAGAAAAAGCTGATAAATTAAAAAAAGAAAAAGAGCTTAAGCAGCGTGAACTTGCTCAACTGGAGCAGAATTTAGCTAAAAAAACAGAGCTTTTAGAGGAGCTTGAAAAAGAATTGGGCAGTTATGCTCAAATATTAGGAATAAAGGAAGATGAATATCGGTCATTTTTGGCTTCCTACTACAGAGAAATTAGAGATAAGCAGAGAAGGTATCAGGAACTTAAAAATGAGGAAAAAGTTCACTTCTCAAATAAAGCAGAGCTGCTTAAAACTCTGCAGGAATTAAAAACAATAATTAAAAATACAGCACAAAACTGTGATTTGGAGTTTAGTGCTGCCGCAGAAGTTGATTTAATCAAAAATCAGCAGGATCTCTTTGGAGATTTTGAATTAATTAAAGATTTAAAGGCACTGACTGATCAATATCTTACTAAAAAAAATCAACTTAAACACACTCTTAAAGCTTCTGAGAAAATAAAAAATGCACTCACTGAAATTAATCAAGAACAGAGTTATTATCAGATATTTATTAATTTTTATCAGCAATTTCCCACAGCTGCAGCAGTAGAAGCAGAAAAAGAGTCGCTTTCTCTAGAGTTGAGTAATTTAAAAGCTGAAAAGGGAAAGCTGGAAGAAAATATCACAACTTTAAAAAATAGAATTAATGAATTATCTACTTCTACTAGAATCGAAAAAGCTCAGCAGAAAATTGATCTGGCACAGACAAAACTGGAAAAAAAGGCTCAGGACTACGCTCTGAATCAAAGTGTTAGTTTTATTTTAAAAAAACTGCGCGCAAAGATGATTGAAAAAGCAGAAGAGGAATTACTAAAACCGGCTTCCAAAATCATGAAGAGAATCAGCAGCGGTCATTACAGCCAGCTCAAAACAGCTTCTGATCTTGAACAGAGAGATTTTAGAATAATTACAGCAAAAAATAAAGAAGAAAAACAGACTAAGGAGCTGAGTCAGGGGAGCTTAGAACAGCTGTTTCTGGCAGTTAGATTAAGCAGAATAAAAGAGATTAATCCTCCACTGCCGCTTGTTCTGGATGATTCGCTGGTTAATTTTGATCGAAGCCACCTTTATAACACAGCCGAGCTGCTTGCTGAACTTGCCGGGAGCCATCAGATATTTATTTTAAGCTGTCATCCACATTTAATTTCATTCATCAGCAGGCTAACAGATTCTGCTCAGTACTGGAAGCTCGATTCGGGCCGTTTTGAATTGAGCAGTGCTCAGCAATTAATTGCTCACCTGAACAATTAATTTTATTTTCAATCACTTTTAACTGACTCTATTTATTGTTATAATGAGGAGTAGAATTTAAGCTTAATTTTATTAGTGGGGTGATTAGATGGAAGAAAAAATTGATAACATTAAAAATGATATTAATAAATATTTAACTGAAGAAAAAAACATTAAAGAAGAATGGATAGAAGATAATCATCCAGTTGATATTGCAGAAGCTCTTTCTGAACTTGATGCTTCAGAAATAAATAACTTTACCAAATTGCTGGAAACTGAAGACCTGGCAGACATCTTTGAAGAATCAGAAAAAGAGCTGCAGATTGACATTTTAAAGTGCAAAAGTTCCGAAGAAATAATTGAGATTTTCTCTCATATGGCAGCTGATGATATTACTGATATCCTGGGTTTACTGCCAATTCAAAAAAGAAAAGAACTGCTGCGTCATATGAAGCAGGATGATGCACTGGTAGTAAAAAATCTGCTGGGATATGACAGAGAATCTGCCGGTGGTATTATGACCACCGAATATCTTTTATTAAATAAAAATTTAAAAACTACAGAGGCCCTGCAGAAATTAAAGAATATCGCTCCTGATACAGAAATCATTGATACAATTTTTGTTTCTGATGAAAGCAAAAAACTGGTGGGCAGTGTTGACTTGAGGGATATTTTGAGTTCAGATGATGATAAAAAGTTAGAAGAGTTAATGGATGACAACATTATTAAAGTAACCGCTGATGTAGACCAGGAAATTGTTGCCCAGCAGGTTGCTAAGTATGACCTGACAGTAATTCCAGTAATTAATAAAAGTGGAATTTTAATTGGGATTATTACAGTTGATGATATTATTGACGTTATTGAAGCAGAAAACACCGAGGATTTATATAAGATGCACGGGGTGGATGAAGAAGAAAGTTCAGATACAAGCTTACTGCAGTCGATTAAAAGCAGGATGCCCTGGATGTTTATAAATCTGGCGACAGCTTTTCTGGCCACTTTTACGGTTGCCATGTTTGAAGATGTGATTGCTCAGGTTGCTGCTCTAGCTGCGGCAATGCCGATAGTAGCTGGAATGGGTGGAAATGCAGGTACTCAGACTCTTTCTATAGTTATTAGAGGAATCGCCCTGGGAGAAATTGATTTTAAAGATAACTGGAAACTTTTGTTTAAGGAAGCAGCTGTTGGAATAATTAATGGTGCAGCCACCGGACTGGTTACCGGTTTTATTCTCTATTTAATGTACGGTAATTATTATCTAGGACTTATTATCTTTCTGGCAATGATTTTAAACCTCTTAATAGCTGGTATGTTTGGATTTTTAATTCCACTTTCACTGCAGTCACTGGGGATTGATCCTGCACTGGCTTCAGCTATATTTTTAACTACAGTAACTGATGTCTTCGGATTTTTCGTTTTTCTGGGACTGGCCAGAAGTTTTTTGGTTTATTTAATTTAAGCAGTTATTTTATTAATTGGCAGAATATATCAATGTGTGAATATAGATAATATATAAACTTTCATTAATTACTGTCGTAAAAGAGGATATTTATCTTAAATCTTGAAATAATATTAGGAGATAAGAAAATAATATATAAATGAGGTGCTAAAACAAAAGTGGAAGAACAAAAGATCACTAAGATACCATTTGGGCAACTGGGAATTATTGTACATGACAGCTGTAAAGAGCTTGGTAAAAAAGTAGATGACTATATTGTTAAGCGCAGAAGAGAAGAATTTGCCAGCAGCTGCAGTGAATATCATGTAGATGAAATTAAAGATTCATACATTATTGACAGTGAGATAGTTCGCTTTGCTAATGGGGAAGCAAAGGGTCAGCTTAAAGAGTCAATTAGAGGAAAAGATATTTATATTTTAGCCGATATTGGCAATTATAATGTAACTTATAATATGTTCGGACATGAAAATAGGATGAGTCCTGATGATCATTTTCAGGATGTTAAGCGCTTAATTTCTGCGATTGCGGGTAAAGCGAGAAGAATTCATGTGATTATGCCGCTTTTATATGAGAGCCGTCAGGATAAAAGAAACAGTAGAGAATCTTTAGACTGTGCAATGGCCCTGCAGGAACTGGAGAATATGGGTGTGGAAAACATCTTTACCTTTGATGCTCACGAGACAAGAGTGCAGAACGCTATTCCACAGACCGGTTTTGAAAGTTTACATTCTACCTATCAGATCATTAAAGCAATGCACAGAGTTGATGATCAGATCTGCTTTGATAAGGATGCGATGATGGTTATTTCTCCTGACACAGGGGCAATGGATAGAGCAATCTATTATGCCAGTGTTTTAGGCCTTGATGTGGGGCTATTTTATAAACGCAGAGACTACAAAAAAATTGTAGACGGCAGAAATCCAATTATTCAGCATGAGTATATGGGAGCAGAAGTAGCAGGTAAAGATATTTTAATTGTTGATGATATGATTGCCTCAGGTGGTTCAGTTTTTGATATTGCCAGAGAACTTAAAAAGAAAAATGCCCGTAATGTCTATGTTGCAGTTTCTTTTACTTTCTTTACCAATGGTATTGAAAAGATGAATGAGTACTATGAAAAGGGATATATCACAAAATTATTCTCAACCAATATGACCTATATTCCACAGAAATTTAAAGATGCTGAGTGGTTTGAAGAGGTAGATATGTCTAAATTAATTTCACTGCTGATTGATACTGTCAACTATGATGATTCGGTCAGTCCACTTTTAGATGCTACAAATAAAATTAAAAAGATTTTGGGTAAATAGTTTTTAAAGAGAATAATCAGCTGATTATTCTCTTTTTTTAAGGGTATAAAATTTATGAGAGGGTGAAGATTATGGCTCAAACCCCATCTGATAATCAAAAATTGATGCGAGAAATTGAAATAAAGAGAAAAGACAAGGCTGCTGGAGCTTTTATTGGACTTCTGGTTGGAGATGCTCTGGGAGCTGCAGTAGAATTTAAAAAGCGGGATACATTCAAAGAAGTTACAGAGATGAGAGGCGGAGGTCCACATGGCCTTGAGGCAGGATACTGGACTGATGACAGCTCAATGGCTCTCTGTCTTGCTGAAAGCTTAAGTGAGAAGGGTTATGACCCTAAAGACCAGCTTGTAAGGTATTTAGACTGGTACCGAAATGGTTTTTTGAGTTCTACAGGCCGCTGTTTTGATATTGGTGCCAACACAGCCCGTTCTCTTGAGTATTTTGAAGCTAACAAAGAGCTGCCGCCGGAAAAAGATAGGGCAGCAGGTAATGGTTCTCTAATGCGGCTGGCACCAGTTCCTATTTATTTTAGGGATGATTTTAAAAAAGCTGTTAAATATTCCGGTGAGAGCTCACTCACAACCCACAATAATCAGATGGCAGTTGACAGCTGCCGCTATTTTGGCGGTTTGCTGCAGCAGTTTATCAATGCTCGGATTGAGATGGATGCTTTTAAAGAGAAAGTGCTTAAGGATACTGCTGTGGACCTTGATTTAGATGAGCGGGTAATTATGGCAGTCAATGGTGCTTTTAAAAAAGAAAGAAGCGAAATTAAATCTGATGGTTTTGTGATCAATACTCTGGAAGCCAGCCTCTGGGCTTTTTTAAATAGTAATTCATTCAAAGAAGCAGTACTGCTGGCAGCAAACCTGGGAGATGATGCAGATACAGTAGCAGCAGTAACCGGACAGCTTGCAGGTGCCTATTATGGTTTTGATCAGATACCTGAGCAGTGGGTAAATAAACTGGCAAAACTTGAGCTTTTAAATACAAGCTTCGAAAAATTATATAATAGTTAAGAAAAAGTCCCGCATCATATCAATCATGATGGGGGACTTTGCGATTAATAGGTTATTCTTCTACAATCCGGTCGATCCTTTTTTCTCTGACATTTACTACATCTAAATCCTTCCATTTACCGGATAAGAAACGCCAGATTATCAGCATCGATCTAAAGGTGATGTCAATTCCCATTGCAATCCAGAAACCATTTAAACCAATTCCCATTCTTAAACCTAAGATATAACTTAAAACCAGGCGGACACCCCAGTTACCAGCTATGGTAAAATACATAACCCACTTTGTATCTCCAGCACCTTTTAAAGCACCGGCCAGAACCATAAAGAGTCCTAAAAGCGGCTGGAAGAGGATAAATATTTTTAGAGCAGAGACTGCCATATTGACAACTGCCGGGTCATCAGTATATAAATTTACAATTGGTTCTACAAAAATGTACATCAAAATCGAAGCAGCCACCATTAAGATTAAAGTTAAATAAGTCGACTGTTTGGAATAATTTTCAGCCAGCTCTTTCTTTTTTGCTCCCAGGCTCTGACCGACAAGAGTAGTTGCGGCCATTCCAAAACCAAAACCGGGCATAAAAGAAAGTGAAGAAACATTCATAGTTACTGCATTGGCTGCAATGGTAGCTGTTCCAAGGCCGGCAACCATAGCTGTGTAAATGATCTGGCTGCTCTGACGGGCAAACTGTTCCACTGCAGCTGGAATACCGATAATTAAGATATCTTTAATTATTTCAAAATCTACTTTAAGTTCAATTACATCTAAATCTAATTTAATGCCTTTTTCACCTTTGATTAAAATTGCTATTCCAATTAAAAAACCGATAAAACGCCCCAGCCCACTTCCCAGAGCAGCTCCTGCCACTCCCATTGCCGGGAAAATTCCGATACCAAAAATCAAAAGATAGTTAAATAAAACATTTACAACATTACTAATAAACATAATAAAAAGAGGAGTTTTCATATCTCCAATTCCCTGCAGAATAGCATTAACTACCATCATCGGCAGACCAAAAAGCATTGAGGCCAGCACAATATTTAAATATCTACTGCCCTGATTTAAAATAAAGGGATCACTTTCTTCCATTAAAAAAGTCATTGCTCCCATTAGTTCTCGCGAAAAGATTATTCCAATTCCACCAATTATCAGGGCGGCAATAAAACCACTAAGCAGTGACTGCCACATAATATGATTGGCTTCATCTTTATTTCCGGCGCCAATATAATGTGCCACCAGAGCAGTGGCTCCAATAGTTAAAGACATTAGAGTTCCAATTAAAACAAAAACAACTCTGTTGCCGATATCAACTGAAGCAATTGCAGCTGCTCCTAACTGTCCCACCATAATTACATCTACTACTCCAACTATACTCTGCAAAAACATCCTTAAAATAGCCGGCCAGGCCAGATGAAAAATGTTTTTTCGTATTTCACTATTACTTGCTGCTGATGTTAGTTCTGTCAAAAAGACCACTCCAATTCTATAATTAAATTTACAATATATAAATATTATATGATATAAAAGAAAGTTAGACAAATTTTTAAACTGATAAATAAAAAGCAGGGTAGAGTAAATTTTTGGCGAATATAATTAATATAGCTATATCTGCAAAATTTAATTTTATTAATTGAAAATTTGGCGTATTTGGGGTGTTTAAATTGAATTTTCTCAGTACTTTAGAACTTGGATTTACATATATTTATACTGCTGCATTTATAATTTTTGCTCTTGGTATTTTTTTATTGTATCAGAGAAATAAAAGAATTTATCTGTGGTATTTTACAGTTTTTGCAGTTCTGAGCTTTTTAGCAAATGCTGTTGATATACTCTATTATTATTATAATTTTAAGATCTTATATTTTTTCTATGCTATTTTTATACTTTTTGAAGCTTATTACTTATTAAAAGCTGTCCATACATATTTTTCACTGGAGCTCGATCAATTTTATCTCAAAACCTTAAAATTTTTAGTTTTTATTTTAATTCTGAGTTCTTTAAGTCTGAACCGTTTTGTAATCTTTGCTCCAGCACTGCTATTTCTTGCCGCAGCTTTTTTTAAAAGTGGAGAAATCTTTTTTAATCAGGCCTTTAATAATTACTTTAAATTCGCAGGAGCCAACAGTTGGGCTCTGGGAACAATAGTCTTTTTTCTGCCCTATCTGCGTTTTAACTCCTATTTTGAAAAGTACGGGATCTTTTTAAAGGGACTATTTGCTCTTTTATTTATGCTGAGCATTTTTGCAATCTATTATGAAGATTTGCAGTACCGCTTAAAAATAAGGGAAGAACAGTATCAAAAATTATTTAACCAGTCACCAGCTGGAATGTTATTACTTGATAAAGATGGGACAATTATTACTGTTAATGACTCGATCTGTCAGTATACAGGTTACAGCAGAGAGGAACTTGAGGGAGAAAGTATGTTTAAAAACCTGGTGCCGATTGAATATAAAATTCGAGCCCAAAAAAATATTCAGGATATATTAAATGGAGAAGACAAAGAATACATAATGAAAACCTATGATAAAAAGAATAAATTAAAGTATTTTTTAATGAAAGAGACTAAGTTTATTCAGTCAAATTTTAGAACTGCAATTTTAAGTATGAGAATAGACTATACAGATTATAAAATAAAAGAAGAAAAAATTAAATATTTAAGCTATCATGATAATTTAACAGATTTATATAACAGAACTTTTATGGAAGAAGAGATGAAGAGATTAAATGATTCCCGCCGACTGCCGATTTCTGTTATTATGATTGATGTCAATGGACTTAAACTCTTTAATGATACCTTTGGCCATCAAAAAGGGGATCAGCTCTTAATTAAAACTGCAGAAATCTTAAAAAAGTCAACCAGGGCTTCTGATTTGATTGCCCGCTGGGCGGGAGATGAATTTGCAATCCTGCTGCCTTCTACTTCTAAAAAAGATATGAAAAAAATAATAAATAGAATTCAAAAAAACTGTGAGCAAACTAATAAAGATCAGATTTCGATTTCTCTGGCTCTGGGAGCAGCAATTAAAAATGAGGAAAATGAAGATTTATTTGAGATATTTGAGCTGGCAGATAAGAGAATGTATCAGCAGAAGATGAGTCAGGGGAAGAAAGCAAAAAGAAAATTAATCTCAAATATTTTACTTTCACTGGCAGAGAAAAGTCATGAAGACAGTTTTCATATTCAGCGCTTAAAGGAAAAAGCAGCTGACTTTGCAGATTATTTAAAACTTAAAAGTTCAGAGAAAAATAAACTGATTGAACTGGCTGAACTGCATGATATTGGTAAGATTTCAATATCAGAAAAGATATTAAATAAAAAAGGTAAATTAAATAAAAAAGAATGGGAAAAGATAAAAAAACATTCCGAAGTTGGTTATAAAATTGCTGCAGCCTCCAAGGAGTTTGCTTCTCTGGCAAAGCTTATTCTGCACCACCATGAAAACTGGGACGGCAGTGGTTATCCTGAGGGATTAAAAAAAGAAGAAATCCCCTATCTAGCAAGGGTTATCTCCATTGTTGACGCTTATGATGTTATGTTAAATAAGAATCTATATTCTAAAAAAATGAACAAAAAAGAAGCGATTGAAGAGCTTAATCGAGCAGCAGGGAGCCAATTTGATCCAGCTTTAACTGCCGAATTTATTAATTTTATAGAGTAAATATAAATTAAATGCTCAATTTCC